>NZ_JAHCVJ010000005.1:300000-399243 GCF_018476885.1 Geoanaerobacter pelophilus | reverse complement strand
TGAATTCCAAACGAACCGGATTGCTTCGAAGTTCCCGCTAGCACAAATACTTCCAACTAATTTATCTCTCTGCATGATATTCGCTGAATTCCAAACGAACCGGATTGCTTCGAAGTTCCCGCTAGCACAAATACTTCCAACTAATTTATCTCTCTGCATGACGTTCGCTGAATTCCAAACAAACCGGAGTGCTTCCATTTTATCTGAATGTGGCATTTATGATGTTTCTCCTCACATGTAATTCATTGCATTACTTAAAAACGGCTCATATGAATATCACTGCATCTGATAACTAGAGCACTGAAAATTCTTCACTACAACTCATTATTCAAAACCCACAAGGGTCAAATCTTCATTTTTCATAAAATGAATCATGCTGACGCGCGCCCTGACCTATTAGAAATTTCATACTTATATGTGACTTAGTAACGAATTGAAAGATGGGGAAATCCCTACCATCGGCGGGCCATTATTCCGAAAGCAGATTCTGCAAAAGGCTCGCTCAACCTATTGGACGATCATCAGGCTGGCAAAAATTATTTATCTGGAAACCGGCGCAGCGACTGAACCGCCTCTGGTTTTCTGGAAACTTCTTAGTTATTCAGGAATAAATTCAGGAGGGATGAGCGGATCGTGGAGTGGAGGGGCTAGAGGATGCCTTCGGGCGGTCAGCGGCTCTCCAGGATGAAGGTCACCGGACCGTCGTTGATGAGATGGACCTGCATCATTGCCTGAAAGACACCGGTCTCTACCTTTGTCCCGGTTTCACGGGCTTTGGCCACGAAATATTCATACAAGCGGTTTCCCTCGGCCGGCGGCGCAGCTTTGACAAACGAGGGACGGCGCCCCTTGCGGCAGTCGCCCAGCAGGGTAAATTGGGACACCACCAGCAGTGCTCCGTTGACTTCGGCCAGCGCCAGGTTCATCTTGCCTGCCTCGTCCTCAAAGATCCGCAGCTCGACGATTTTCTTCACCAGCCAGTCGGCATCCTGCTCCGTATCACCCTGCTCGACCCCGAGCAGCACCAGGATGCCGCCGCCGATGGCGCCGGTAACCTCGCCGTCAACCTCGACCCGCGCCTCGCTTACCCGCTGGATGACCGCCTTCATCCGAAGACCACCGCGAATGTCTGCTGATACAGGGCCAGTGCCGGGGCGCCAAACGGGGTAAAGATGACCCGCTCCAGTTCCGGGTAGCTCTCAATGGCCAGTTTCGCCTCTTCCATGGCGATGCGGCACCCCTGGTCCATGGGAAAGCCGTACACTCCGCAGCTGATGGCAGGAAAGGCGATCGACCGTAACTTGTTCTCATGGGCTACAGCAAAGCAGCGGCGATAGGCGCTCCGCAGCAGTTCCGGCTCCCCCTTGGCACCGCCGTGCCAGACCGGGCCGACGGTGTGGATCACATGCCTGGCCGGAAGTTTGTACCCTCTGGTGATCTTGGCATCACCGGTCTCGCAGCCGCCGAGCGTGGCGCACTCCTCAACCAGCTCAGCCCCGGCAGCCCGGTGAATGGCGCCGTCCACGCCGCCGCCGCCAAGCAGAGTGTTGTTGGCGGCATTGACAATGGCATCAACGGCCAGCTGGGTAATGTCGGTCTGAATGATCTCGATCTTCTCTTTCATCGCGGCCTCTCAGTTCTCCACCAGGCTGCGCAGCAGCCTGAGGTTGACCTCGTCCATATCCACCCCGGCATCGCCTTCCTTGGGGGTTTCCAGGATCTTGGGAATGGCAACAAAACGGGGATCGTTCATGATGAACCGAAACGGCTCCAGCCCCATGGCGCCCTGGCCGATCTGTTCATGGCGGTCTACCCGGCAGCCGAGCCCTTTTTTCGAGTCGTTGATATGAAAACAGGCGAGCCGGCTGATGCCGATGAGCCGGTCGAACTCGTCCCAGACCTTCAGGTAGCTGTCGCGGCTGGTCAGGTCGTAACCGGCGGCAAAGGTGTGGCAGGTGTCGAAACAGACGCTAAAGCGGTCCGGGAAGGCAGAGCCGTTGATGATGGCGCTGAGATGCTCGAAGGAATGCCCCAGGTTGGTACCCTGGCCGGCAGTGGTTTCCAGGAGGATCTTTCCGGTGAATTCCGGGGTCGCGGCGATTAGCTGGTCAAACGCCTCGGTGATCCGGGCGATGCCGGTCGCTTCGCCATCGCCGACATGGGAGCCGGGGTGCATGACGATCTTTTTGATGCCGAGAGCGGCGCAGCGGCGCATCTCCTCGCCAAACCCGGCCAGGCTCTTGTCGCGGGTCTCGCCCGGCGGCGCCGCCAGGTTGATGAGATAAATGTCGTGGCTGACCGCTTCGTGCATGCCGGATGCGGCCAGTTTTTCCCGGAACAGGGCGGTGTCAGCCGGCGACGGCATCTTGCCCCGCCACTGGTTGGAGACCTGGGTGAATACCTGGATAACACCGCAACCGGCGGCTGCCCCGCGATCGACCGCCAGGTGGATCCCTCCGGCAATGGACATGTGCGCGCCGAGATAGTCTTTCATGGGTATGTCACACTCCTCCTGGAAATAGGATGATCAGGGGAAAACCGCCTACAGGTTTAGCGCTAAGCAGTGGAAATGTCAACCGGCAACGGCCGGGTCGTGCATCTCCACAGCTTCTTGCAGATGTTAGTCAGCCGGTGTTGCGAAGCCCCGCGGCAATGCCGTGGATGGAAGCCGCCAGGAGGTAATCGTGCCGACCGCTCCAGTCCCCCCCCCTTTTCCTGCGCAGCAGCTCTATCTGAATCAGGCTCAACGGATCTATGTACGGGGCACGAAGCCGCAAGCTCTCCGCCAGACCCGGATTGCTCTGCAGCAGGCGTTCCTGGCCGGAGATCTCGAGAAGCATCGACCTGGTGCGGGCGAACTCGTCAGTCAGAAGACTCCAGACCCGTTCCCGCAGCGCCGCATCCTCCACAAGGAGGGCGTACTGCCGTGCCAGCGAAAGATCTACCTTGGCCATTGCCATCTCCACATTGCGCATCATGTCGAAGAAAAACGGGAAGCGGCGCATCATTGCCGCCAGCAGCTCTCTCTCGGCGCATCCTCGCGATGCGAACCGCTCGCAGGCGGTCCCTACGCCGAACCAGGCCGGGAGCATCAGCCGGCTCTGGATCCACCCAAATCCCCAGGGGATTGCCCGAAGGTCGTCAAGTGACGTGGTCTGGCTGCGGCGCGCCGGGCGAGAGCCGATCTTGGCCAGTTCGAACTCAAGCACCGGGGTCGCCTGCTCGAAATAGGAGAGGATATCGGGATTCTCCGCTATCCTTTCCCGGTAGAACGAATAGGCAACGGCCGACATCTCTTCCAGAGCCTCCTCCCACGCAGGGTCGATGCAGGTCTCCACAAGGCCGGTACGCACCAGGGCCTCCAGGGAGGAGGCCACCAGCAGCTCAAGGTTTCGTCGCGCCAGGGCCGGGTCGTTGTACTTGAAGTTGATCACCTCCCCCTGTTCCGTCAGCTTGATGGCGCCGGAGAAAGCGCCGGGAGGCTGAGATACGATGGCGCGATGCGTAGGACCACCGCCACGGCCGACCGTTCCACCACGACCATGGAAAAGCCTCAGCTGCACTCCACTCTCCCGGGCAACCCGGTGCAGAGCCTCGTGCGCCTTGAATATCTCCCAGCTGCTGGTCAGCATCCCGCCGTCCTTGTTCGAGTCGGAATAGCCGATCATGACCTCCTGGCACCCTTCCCAAGAATCGAGGTATCTCCGGTAACCGGGATCGTTCCATAGCTCCCGGCAGACCGCGCCCGCATTCCGCAGGTCTTCGATCGATTCGAACAGGGGTACCGGCATGACCCCGGGATCGCCGCACTCCTTCCGGCCGGCGACTTCTATCCCGGAGAGCTCCATCAGCCAGATCAGGTTATGGATATCGTTCACGCAGCGCGCACCGCTTATGACATAACTCCGGATTGCGGCGGGGGAGAACTCCTTCTTCAAGGCGGCGATCGTGCGGAGGGTATCGAGGAGCCCGCAGGTCTGGGACGAGAGGGGGTTCTCGCGTACCGCTGTCCGGCCGGCTTGACCCATGAGCTCTTCCACAGCCAGCGAGTGAACCTTTGCGTGCTGCCGGATGTCAAGGGTGTGGAGATGGAAGCCGAAGGTGGAAAGCTTCCGATGGAGCGGTTCGAGTAGCCTTTGCGACAGCAATTCCCCCCGGTTCCGGTCAAGGCTCTGCATGAGGAGGTCGATATCGGCGGCTAACTCCTCGGGGTTCGGATAGGCCTGGCCGTCATCGGCTGCGGACTGCGTGCTTCTCAGGCGGTGGAGCATAAACGCCGCAAACCGCCTCGGCAGCTCACTGTCCGGAAGGGTGTCGACCAAGCCGGCAGCCTTCGGGAACCGGGTTGCCTGCCGGCCAAGCGTCTCACGCAAGGGGGGATCGTCGCCGACCTGGCATACGGAGGGGGTGAGCAACCGGTACAGCTCCTCCATGTCGCCTGCATATTCGGCAAGGATCAGTTCCCGTGCCTTACGCAGCGCATCCCGGGTGCACTCCGGCGTAACGAACGGGTTGCCGTCGCGATCCCCCCCGATCCAGGAACCGAAACGGATCATCGTCGGAAACGCAGACAACCGGATATCCCTGCCGAAGACCCCCCGGAAATCGCGGGCTGCCTCGGCATAGAAGCTGTTTACCGCTGCGATCAGCGCACCGGGATAATGGTCCATCCCCATGATGATCTCATCCTGTACCGTCGGCTTGCGCCGCCGGACATCATCGGACTGCCAGAGAGCGGTTATCTCCGCCCGGATCGCCTCCTGGCACTCCTCAGCCTCGGCAGGAGAGAGCGGCAATCTGTCGAGCCGTTCCAGTATCTCCGCTATGCGGCGTCGCTTGAAGAGAACCACGCGCCGCGACACCTCGGTGGGGTGGGCGGTAAATACCGGGAGGATTTCCAAACGGGACAGACAGAGCAGCGTCTGGTCGGCATCCATACCGGCATCGTGCATACGCTGGAGGGTTGCGCGAAGTGTGCCGGGTTTGGCGGAAACACCGGCAACACGGTGGGCGCGGCTTCTCCTTTTGCGGTTGTTGGTCTCGGCAAGATTGGTCAGTTCAAAGAAGGTCGCGAAAGCCTTGATTATCAGGGCGGTATCGGGCAGGGTCATGGTCGAGACCAGATCGATCATCTGCCGGAGGAGTACCTGCTCTCCGGGAGGGCTTTCAGCGTCGTCGACAGGGGCAGTGCTCTCCCGGTGGCCTATTGAGAGCTTTCTCAGGCGCTCCTCCAGGTTGAACGCCGCCTCTCCGGCCTGGGCCCGGATCACCTCACCAAGAAGCATCCCCATGGACCGAACATCCCGGCGCAGCGGAAGCTTCTTGGCGGCAGCGTCGCACGTCGTCAATTCATCGAGCCTCTGGTGCTGGTCGGACGCCTTCCACAACAGGTCCATTGTCTCTCCCTTCGGAACGCAGGTTCACCGGAAAGCGTATCATCTTTTGTCTAGGTGACAATGTAATGAAGCGGTAACAGCAGGAAGGAAATCGACGGGAAAGAACGGCTCTATCTGCGGGAGAGGAGCTCGGCGATCGCCTGGATACGAAACCGGTAGTCGTCGGGTGAGAGCATAAGAGGCTCATGCGGATCGCTCCAGATCGGTCGCGGCCAGAGCGGGTCGGTCGTAAAGCGGGGCACGATGTGCCAGTGCATGTGGGGGACCATGTTGCCGAGCAGTTCGTAGTTGATCTTAGTCGGCTGGAATACCGCGAACAGCGCTGCGGCAACCGCATTCACCTCTTCAATTATTGCTGCCCTGGTGTCCTGGTCCAAGTGGAACAGCTCGGTCACATGGGTCTTGGTAAAGACGAAACAGTAGCCGGGGAAAAACTGGTCGCGGTTCAGGAGCACATAACTATGCTCCAGCTCCGCGACCCGCATCTCCGGCTCGTCGAGCCATTTGCTGCACATCTGACAATCAATCATTACAGGGTTATTTCCCCGGAAAACACCTCGGTGGCCGGGCCGGTCATGTAGAGGAAGCCGTCTTCAGACCACTCCAGCTCCAGATCGCCACCGGACAGGTGGTTGAGGATCTTCTTGTCAGTCAGGCCGTTCAGCGCCCCGGCCACGCAGACCGCGCTGGCGCCGGTGCCGCAGGCGAGGGTTTCGCCGGCGCCCCGCTCCCAGGTCCGCTGCCGGACTTCGGTGCGGGAGATGATCTGGACGAATTCCACGTTGGTGCGGCGTGGGAAGAGGTCGTGGTTTTCGATCAGCGGCCCGTATTTTTCCACCTGGAAGCTCTCCACGTCATCGACAAAGATCACGCAATGGGGGTTGCCCATGGAGACCGTGGTGATGTTAAAGGTGGTGTGCAGAATATTCAGCGGCTGGTTTACGGTCTGGCCGTCCTGAGGATCGCCGAGCATCGGGATCTCGACCTTGGTCAGCCGCGGCTTCCCCATGTTGACCCGCACCCGGTTCACCTTGTTGTCGCTGCCGGTGAAGAGCTGCAGGGTAAGGATCCCGGCGCCGGTCTCGGCAGTGATCTCCTTCTTGGTCACAATGCCGTGGTCATAAGAATACTTGGCCACGCAGCGGATGCCGTTGCCGCACATCTCGGATTCCGAGCCGTCGGAGTTGAACATTCTCATCCGCACGTCTGCCTTATCGGAAGGCATGATCAGGATCAGGCCGTCCGAACCGATGCCGAAATTGCGGTTGGAGACCTTGATGGCGATCTCAGCCGGGTTCTCGATCTGCTCTTCGAAACAGTTGACATAGACATAGTCATTGCCTGCGCCGTGCATTTTGGTGAACTTCATATCGGGTTCCTCCCTCGGATTAGATACTGGAGGTTTCACTTCTAACAAAATTGTTGAAACGCAACAAGAAAAAACAGGTCAAACGGATCGGTGGCGCTTGACCGGCATCGATCATTCCGGTAACATCTGCTGCAATAATTCCACAGGAGGTTAGTGTTGGAACTCAAGAACAAGATCTGGATGAACGGCAACCTGGAGTGGTTCGCCTATATTGGGGAGGACGAGGTGTATCTCGGTAAGCGCGAGGTACCAACCCCGCTTGAAGAGGGCAACAGCTGGATCAATGAACTCGGTGATAAATTCCAGGTTGTCGATGGTGAGATTAAGCTGTTGGGACGTTTTGCCCCGCCGGAAAAGTACTGGTAAGAAAAGGAGACCGAGATGCGTCTTTCAACCAAAAGCCGATACGGCTTACGGGCACTGTTCGACATTGCCTATCATGCGGCCAACCGGCCGGTGCAGATTCAGGACATTGCCCGCCGGCAGGAAATATCTCCCCGATACCTGGAACAGATCTTTCAGAATCTGAAGCGGGCCGGGCTGTTGAAAAGCAAGCGCGGGCCGCAGGGCGGCTACCTGATTGCCAAGCCGCTCAAGGATGTGACCGTCAAGGACATCGTCAAGGCCACAGAAGGTGACCTCCTGCTGGTAGACTGTTCTCCCGGAAAGCGCAAGCGGAAGAAGAGTGCCTGTTCCTTTGACGGCACCTGCGTCACCCAGACGGTCTGGACTGAGGCGTCCAGCCGGCTTGAATCGCTCTTTTCCGAGATTTCCCTGGCCGTATTGTGCGAGCGGGGGGAAGCCATGGGACTGTTGCAGGAGGACCTGTCTACTACGGTCAAACCCCGGCGGAAGACTGCGAATGTCTGACCTGCCCAGCAAATATGCCCGTCTCAAGACGGTTCTGGAAGAGATGGGATCGGTACTGGTCGCGTTTTCCGGAGGTGTTGATTCAACCCTGTTGCTCAAGGTCGCCCATGACCTGCTGGGAGAGCGTGCCTGCGCCATAACCGCGACATCCCCCACCTACCCGGAATCGGAATTCCGAGAGGCGGTCTCCCTGGCCAAGGTGATCGGCGCCCGGCAGATCGTAGTCGATTCCAACGAACTGGAGATTCCCGGTTATAGCGAGAACCCGCGGGACCGCTGTTACCACTGCAAGAAAGAGCTGTTCGGCATCTGTGCTGCCAAGGCCGCGGAAATGGGGTTTGCCCATATCTGCGACGGCACCAACAGTGACGATCTCGGCGATTACCGGCCGGGGCGACGGGCCGCCGGAGAGCTGCAGGTGCGCAGTCCGCTGCTGGAGGCAGGTTTTTCCAAGGACGATGTCCGGGCGCTGAGTCGCGAGCTCGGCCTGGCGACCTGGAACAAGCAGGCCTACGCCTGTCTGGCCAGCCGCTTCCCCTACGGGGTGGAGATAACTGCCGAGCGGCTCAGTATGATCGAGCAGTGCGAAGAGTTTTTGAAGGCCCAAGGGTTCCGGGTCTATCGGGTCCGGTATCACGGTGAAACGGCACGGATCGAGCTGGCCCCGGAGGAATTGCCGCGGCTACTGGCTGACGACTTGAGGAATCAGGTAGTTGCCGCATTCAAAAAGGCTGGATTCAAATTCGTGGCGCTGGATCTGGAAGGATATCGTACCGGCAGCATGAACTGAGTTAATTGCGATGCAAAAACGCCCGGCTGCGTTATGGCAGTCGGGCGTTTTTGCTCGCAAATTGGTTTTTGCGGTTTACTTTACTTCCACGGTAATCTGTTTCGGTTTCTTCTCCCCTTTTTTCGGCAGGGTAATGGTTAAAACCCCACGGTCGCACGCGGCCTTGATCTTCTCCTGATCAATGGTGTGCGGCAGGTGGAAGCTGCGCTGGAAAGTGCCGTAGTACCGCTCCACCCGATGGTAATTCTCTTTTTTCACGCTCTGGTCGTGGCGCCGCTCCCCCTTGAGGGTGAGGGTGTTGTCCTCGATCTTGACCTCGATATCCTTCTGGTCCACATCCGGGATCTCGGCCTTTATCACCACTGATTCGTCATCTTCGTAGATGTCCACCGCCGGCTGCCAGACCCCGTCCCGCATATCTTCGCCGGTCTCCCGGTTCCATGCCAGGTCAAGCAGGCGGTTCATCTGTTCCTGCATCGAGCGGAGCTCTTTAATCGGATTGTATTTTACTATTGCCATTACCGGTTTCTCCTGATCATTGTAACTCTCTGAAAGCGCTTCAGACTTTCTTCCCCTTGGGGACGCTGTGCTTCAATTTTTTCGATCCGTCATAGAGGCTGAGCTTGGTTGCTGCCCGCCTGGCTTTCAAGTCTTTGCGCTGGTAATCGGTCTCAAGGTGTATCTCGGTAAGCTCTGTCTGCTTCTCGAATGAAACTTGCTGCTCGTTGATCATACCGTAGCTCCTTGCTTCGAGTTTGTAGGGTCATTAGACCGCGTTGTGGCCGAACTGCTCACCTCCTTTCCTTGGGGAAAGTTTAGCACCATTTCGCTCTGCTGCAAACGAATGCAAATGAATGTTGATACCCCTTGCCGAATCAACTACTATTGCCCGAAATCATGATCCGGAGGAGCCATGCTCACGTACAAGGTTGTCGAGGTCAGTACCGTTTCCGAAGATGTGCTTGAGGAGACCCTCAATGAGTGGACCGCCAAGGGGTGGCGCTTTGACGGCCTGCATTTCGCCATGCGCGAGTCGCAAAAACGGCCAAGCATGGCGTTTGTCATCTTTACCAAAGAGGAGATGTAGCCGGATGGACAACAATACCACCCTGTACCTGATCGACGGTTCTTCGTACCTGTATCGCGCCTACCATGCCATCCGCCATCTCTCCGGGCCGGGCGGCTTTCCGACCAACGCCATCTTCGGCTTCACCCAGATGCTGCTCAAGGTGCTGAAAGACCGGCAGCCATCCTATGTGGCCGTGGTGTTCGATATCTCCCGCAAGACCTTCCGCACCGAGATCTACCCGGAGTACAAGGCAAACCGGGCCGCCATGCCCGACGACCTGCGGCAGCAGGTGGAGCCGATCAAGGAGCTGGTGCGGGCATTCCGGATTCCGGTGCTGGAACTGGACGGCTTTGAGGCGGACGATATCATCGGCACTATCTGCCGCGATTGCGGAGAACGCGGGATCAATACCGTGGTGGTGACCGGCGACAAGGACCTGATGCAGGTTGTCAGCGACCATGTGACCCTGCTCGATACCATGAAGGACAAGATTTCCGGCGCCGCCGAGGTGATCGAGCGGTTCGGGGTCGGGCCGGACAAGGTGATCGATATCCTCGGGCTGGCCGGCGACTCCTCGGATAATATCCCGGGCGTACCCGGCATCGGCGAGAAGACCGCCATCAAGCTGGTGCAGGAGTTTGGTTCCATGGATGCCCTGTTGGCAAGGAGCAGCGAGGTCAAAGGCAAGACTGGCGAGAACATCCGGGCCTTTGCCGACCAGGCGCGGCTGTCGCGACAACTGGCCACCATCGACTGCCGGGTGCCGATTGCTTATGACCTGGGGGATTTCGTTGCCGAACCGCCTGACAATGCGGTTCTGGCCGAGCTGTTCAAGCGGTTCGGCTTTACCTCGCTGATGAAGGAGCTGACCAGCCGTTCCACCCTCTCCAGCGAAGAGTACCGCACCATCCTCAGCGAAGCGGAGTTCGCGGCGCTGCTGCAGGAGCTGGCAAAGGTCGAAGAGTTTGCCATTGACCTGGAAACCACCAGCCTTGACCCCAGGATGGCGGAAATCGTCGGCATCTCGCTCTCCTGGCGGTCGCACGAGGCGTACTACATCCCGGTCGGCCACCATTATCTCGGCGTTCCCACCCAGCTGAATCTTGCAATAGTGCTTGACCGTCTCAGGCCGTTCCTGACAGACCCGGACAAACGGAAGATCGGCCAGAACATCAAATATGACTACCAAGTGCTGCGTACGGCCGGGGTGGAAATGCAGGGGGTCTGGTGCGATACCATGCTGGCCGCTTACCTGGTCAATCCGGGGCGCACCAGCCAGGGGCTCGATGCCCTGTCAGTGGAGTATCTCGACCACAAGATGATCTCCTACGAGGAGGTGGCCGGCAAAGGAAAGGATCAGAAGCGGTTCGACGAGATCGAGGTGGAAAAGGCCGCCCGCTATTCCTGCGAGGATAGCGATGCCACCTTCATGCTGCATCGGCTGCTGCTCCCCAAGGTTGCCGCTGCGGGGATGGAGGGGTTGCTGTTCGAGCTGGAGATGCCGCTGGTGACGATCCTGGCCGAGATGGAACTGCTGGGGGTCAAGCTTGATCTGCCGTTCCTGGCGGAGCTCTCCGCAGGGCTCGGCAAACAGCTTGTGACCCTGGAGAGCCGGATCCATGAGCTGGCCGGAGGGCCGTTCAACGTCAACTCGCCCAAGCAGCTGGGGGAGATCCTGTTCGAGAAGCTGCAGCTGCCAACCGGCAAGAAGACCAAGCTCAAGACCGGCTGGTCCACCAATGTCGATGAGCTGGAGCGGCTGGCCGAGGCGGGTCACGAGATCGCCTCACTGCTGCTGCAGCAGCGGGGCGTGGCCAAGCTCAAGTCCACCTATACCGATGCCCTGCCGCAGCTGGCCGACAGCGACGGCCGGGTGCACACCTCCTACAACCAGGCAGTGACCAGCACCGGCCGGCTCTCCTCATCGGACCCGAACCTGCAGAACATTCCGATCCGCACCGAGGAGGGGAAAAAGATCCGCCAAGCGTTCATCGCCAGGGAGGGGTGCAAGATCCTGTCAGCCGACTATTCGCAGATCGAGCTGCGCGTGCTGGCCCATCTCTCCGGCGACCCGGTCTTCTGCGATGCCTTCGGCAATGACGAGGATATCCATACCCGCACCGCAGCCGAGGTGTTCGACCTGATGCCCGGCCTGGTCACCGGCGAGATGCGGCGCCAGGCCAAGACCATCAATTTCGGGGTGATCTACGGCCAGAGCGCCTTCAGCCTGGCAGCGCAGTTGGGAGTTGCCCGTAAGGTGGCCGAGGACTTCATCGCCACCTACAAGGCCCGTCATGCCGGGGCCATGGCCTTTCTCGACTCCTGCGTGGAGCAGGCGCGGGAGCATGGCTATGTGACCACCATGCTCGGCCGACGACTGCCGATCCCGGATATCAACAGCCACAACTTCCAGGTGCGCAGCTTTGCCGAGCGCAACGCCATCAACTACCCGATCCAGGGGTCGGCGGCCGACATCATCAAGAAGGCGATGATCAATATCGACCGGCGACTGAAGCTGGAAGGAGCGGAGAGCCGCCTGCTCATGCAGGTCCATGACGAACTGGTGTTCGAGGTGCCGGAGGGGGAGCTGCTTCACCTGGAGCAGCTGGTGGAGCACGAGATGGCCCATGCCGTAGAGTGCCGCGTGCCGTTGAAGGTGGATATCAGCTACGGCAGCAACTGGGCCGAGGCGCACTGACCGCTTCTGGTCATGCTTTCTTGACGAACCCGGATTTCAACTGCATGGCGCCGATGCCGTCGATCTTGCAGTCAATGTCGTGGTCGCCCGAGACGATCCGGATGTTCCGGACCTTGGTGCCGACCTTGACCACCAATGACGACCCTTTGATCTTCAGGTCCTTGATGACGGTCACCGAATCGCCGTCTTTCAGCTCATTGCCGAAGGCGTCGACCACCGAGTTTTCAGTCTCCGCGCTCTCCGCAGCCTGCATCGGCCATTCATGGGCGCACTCCGGGCAGACATAGTTGTCGCCGTCTTCGTAGGTGTATTCGGAACTGCAGCCGGGGCATTTGGGTAAGGTGCTCATAAGGTTTCCTTGTAGTTGTTGATTGTGAATAACGCGGTAGAGAGCACACGAATATTTAAGTTGTGACATTTATTAAAAAAACCTGTCTTCAAAATCCTGTCTCACTTGATTCTCACTTCAAGAACCTTTGCCTCGTCATTCCGACCGAGTTGTCGAAGAAGTTTCGAATAGTTGGTCAAGACAACATTGATACGCCATTGTTCACCTACCAGTGGGGCACCAATAGGTGCAAGTGTGTTAAGTGATTTTCTGTAAAGATCTTCAGCCTCGGCAAAACGTGTCTGTTCAACGTAAGAGTAAGCAAGGTTATAAAAAATGACAGCACGGGTTTTTTCAACTTCCTTCTGAAGAGGCAGATCGTCAAGTATTCGCAAGGCACGTTGACTAACTTCATTTCCATCTTTATGGAGCCCTTGGCTTGTGAGTGCTACGCCAATATTGTCGAGATCAACTGCATGAAGCACTCTTTTATCGCCTGAATATTTTTCAGATAATTTTGCAGCTCGGGTAAACAAAGGCGCTGCCTCTGCAGGGCGGTTCTGGCCGAGATAGTAGTATCCAGTATGCACTGAGGCATTGCGAATGAGTACTTCATCGGGTGGTAGCTGTGCTTCGGCAACTTTTACGGCTCTCCGAAAGAAATCTTCGGAAAGGTCATACCGCCCACTGCCAGCTGACATTTCCCCAAGGGCAATGAGCGCCGTAGAAAGTCGTGGATCATTCGGATTGGATTTTTCAATTTCAGGAACGCTATTTATTAATCGAGGGGCAGCTTCACCCCAAAGCCCTGCGTCATAATGCCATAAGCCGCTATTCATTTGTTGATCTGCACTCGCACAGCCGAAAAGGCCAGATACAATCAATATTGAAACAAGCCGTCGTAATAATTTCATTTCCCTTCCTTTCTATATTGGAACGATTCACACGTGAGTACGTGAATTGGATGATCCTTTCAAACGGAACAGTTATGCTGTGGTTGATGTCACTCGCCCAACAATCCCAGCCGGAAAAGCTTCTTCGCCAGGTTATAGATGTCGTCTCTGGCCCCATCGCGGCGGATACCAACGGCGACAATTACTACGACAATCTCGTTGCCTCTGATCTGATAAATGATGCGATAGCGTTGCCCGACAGCCCTTATGCTGCGAAGTCCTGATAATTCGCCGAGCAGCGCCTTCCCCTGTTTTTCCGGGTCTTCAGCCAGGCGATCAATTACTGTTCCGATTTTTTCCCGGATGCGCCGGTCAGAGATGTCGGACAACAGCTTTAATGCCGTTGGTGTCAGCAGGATCTGCCATTTCAAAGGCCAAGCTCCTTTTTGGCATCCTGCCAGGAGACGAGCTTCCCGGAATCCAGCTCTTGTATGCTTTGACGCAATTGCGCCAGCAGCTCTTTATCCCCCATCACTTCCAGTGTCTCCGATACCGCTTCGTACAGCTCCCACGGCATGACAGCCAACACCGGCTTGCCCCGGCGGGTGATTTCGAGAACATCTACCTGCCCGTCGTGCAAAAGCGTTTCAGGCATGGATGTCAGCTGTTTTCGGGCTTCCATAATCGATAAGGTACGGGTCATGGCAACCTCCTTCTGTACTTCTAAAGGTACAGGTAAGCGTTAACCTAGTCAAGCGTCATCAAAACAACCTGCGTGCTCAGGGGGAAATAGTGGACTAAGTGGGGGAATATGGCAGATTAGCCAGGGTCACAGCAACACCGGCAGCCGCTTCACTAGCCTGATCTCCGTGGGAGACACCTCAGCGCGGTATGCCAGCGCCTCGACTCCCTGGGACACGACCTCGCGCAGCAGCCGGCCGTATTCCGGGTCGATCCGGTCCGCCGGAGCCATGGCCTCGGCATCTCCCCGCTGGATAACATAGAAGATCACCCCGCGCTCACCCTGCCTGACCAGCCGGAGCAGTTCGCGTAGATGCTTCTGGCCACGGGTGGTGACGGCGTCCGGGAACAGGGCCACCCCATCCTCGACCAGGGTGACGTTCTTGACCTCCACCCAGCACGGGACAGCACCCCCTGACAGCAGCAGGTCGATCCGGCTCTCGCCGCAAGTGACCTCGGGGCGGATCACCGGGTACCCCTGCAGCTCTGCGATGGTGCCGTTTACGACCCCCTCTGCGACCAGTTTCGGCGGGTAGCTGGTATGGATACCGATCCAGATCCCATTGACCTGCACCAGTTCCCAGGTAAGCGGGTATTTGCGCCCCGGCGAGTTGCTGCGGGTCAGGACGGCGCGGCTCCCCGGCACAGCGCACCCCATCATGCTTCCGGAGTTGGGGGTGTGAGCAGTGACGATGCTGCCATCATCAAGCTGGATATCGGCAAGGAAGCGTTTGTAGCGTTTTATCAGGGTGCCGGTGAGATGTGTTGCCGGGAATTGCATAGCTGTTTTCTCTGGAGGGAATTGTGTGGCAAAAAAAGCGGCGTGGTTTCCCGCGCCGCATTGCTATGTCATCCGTATCAATCGTCGTGCTTATGCTTCTTGTGCTTTTTGCGCTTGTCGTGCCCTTTATGCCTGCCCTGGTCGTGCTTATCCTTGATAACCACGGTTCGCTCTCTCTCGACAATGACCTGAGGGGGGGGTGGCGGCGATCCGACCCGGACATTAACCCCCGGAGGTCCAGGAATACCGACATTGACATCCACGTTGGCGGCCAGGGCCGAATTTGCGGCAACTGCCAGTAATACTGCAGTGCCAAATAGTCTTTTGATCATCTTCTGCTCCTTTTGATAAAAGGTTGTGACCTGAATGCCAGGACTGACCATATCACCTCAGCCGAGACACCGTCAATCTCATTTCCTGAAAATCCGGTCTGGGACTCCTTGGACAAGCTCTTTCTGTTTGCGACATCTCATCGGCTTGATATAGTTAACGAATACTTTCCACCGAGGAGATTTTGGGATGAAGATAGAATGCCCTAATTGCAAGCTGTCAGGAGAGGTCAATGACCATGAAGTGCCGCTAGATGGCCGCTATATAGACTGTCCGCGCTGCAAAACCGGGTTCCAGGTAAAGAAACCGCTTGCCAAAGGGTGGAATCCCAATATGATGAGTGCCTGTCCTGCCTGCCAGTATTCTACCTTTACCGATGAAATGTTCGATGTCTGCCCCAAGTGCGGTTTACAGGGGAGCGTGTACCATGAGAAAAAACGGAAGCAGCAGGAGGAAGAGCAGGGACGGCGCGATATGGAGCGGCTTAATGCCAGTTTGAGGCCTGATGATTTTGTGAAGCCTCCGGTGAAAGAGGTTGACTCTGATATCGTCCGGGTGGCGCCGCTCGTCAGATATACGGCCATCGGCACCCTCGCCGTTGCCTGTCTGGTTGCTTTTTACGGCCTGGTCGGCCTGCTGGGGTATGACGGCGATGCCTTGCTGCAAAAAATCAATGAGACTGCGCTGGAGCCGGTCTCAAAAAACGAGGTTTTTCTCAGCCATGGCCTGTTGCCGCTGGTGCTGACCCTGTTCGGCGGATCCATGGCCATGCTGTCCGGGATGTTGCTGAAAAACGGGAAAAGGGCAATCAAGGGGCTGGAGCTGGGGGCATGGGCCGGGTTGGCGATCGGCGTTGTCTATGAGGTGGTTGACTACATCGCCTATATCAGACGTTCTTCGGAATCACCGTCAATCGCCTACTGCTTGGTCGGGCTGGTCAACTCCGTATTCATGCTGGCGGTTTGGGTTTCAGTGCCGCTCGGGCTGATATGGTGGCTGCGCAGTGATCGTTTCCGGGACGAACTGGATAGTGACTAGGGCAAAAAGGACTATTGCGCCTTGTGGGGCGGCAGGTTTTCTTCTATGATGCCAAGCGGCTGCAGTTGGCTTCAGTGGTGACGGCAGTTGTCCCCTTTGCCGATCCGCGATACTGAATATGCCAGGAGCCTTGGCGCCATCGAGTCGAAGGTCTGCACGTACTCACGATAGCTCAGGAACCGTTCATGGTGGCAGCAGCAGCATTGGAGCGGCCGTGACATCAGGAAATCGCGTTCGCGAACAGCAATGGCTCCACCGCATTTCAGGCACTCAGCGATGATCGTCGGAGTGTCTTCGCCAGCTATGTTGCGCATTTCCAGCTTCATCAAATCACCTTTTCATTGCGGGTAAAAATTTTTATTTAGAATAACAGAAAATATTGCAATGTAAACTGAAATGTTGTTTTACAGTTGCAGGTTGGTAGCGCCGGAAAAGGCAGTCAGGCTTGAAGCGATGACGCCAAGGGGATAAAAATGAGGATCGACGACAAGCTTCCGTCAAGAAATGTTGACAAAAAGTCGCAGAAGAGTGATGCCCGCAAGGGTGGTTTAGTGGGCAAGTCTCCCTTTGCCGCGAGCCTGACCAGCGTGGGGGAGATGCTGACTAACCGGGCCGTCGAACTGGAAGAGCTGAAGCGCGAGATCGAGATGGCTGGGGACAGTCTGGAGCGTGATCCGAGCATGGCAAACTACAAGGCGTTCCGGGAACTGCTAACGATGCTGGCAAAAAAGGTTACTGCCGAGGCTTACAAGGTGGAGCTTCTTGGCGGCTCCCCCAGTGCGCCGGCCTATCACGAGGTAATCCGGGTGATCGATAGCCATGCGGATTCGCTCTATCGGATGATCATCAGCGAACAAAGAGACCGGATCAATATCGCGGCGAAGATAGAGCAGATCAAGGGGCTGGTCCTCAGTTTCAGGTTATAGTTGACGCTGAAAAACGCCCATCTGCGGTGTTGCCATCGTCATTCGTCATTGCGGCGTACTTAAAGGTACGCCTCATTCCTCACTCCTCGGTGCCTTGCATCTGGACATTTTTGAGCGCCAAAGAAATACAGCCGTTAGGGACAAGACTTTTGAAACCGTTTGCCGTCAGTGAAGAGAAAAACCGGAAGCTGCTTGAGTTGATGGCTGCTGTCGGCATGCGTGAGGAAGATATCGAAGAGCGGTTTATCCGTTCCTCCGGCGCCGGAGGCCAGCATGTCAATAAAAGCGCCACCTGCGTCCAGTTGAAGCATTTGCCGACCGGCATTGAAGTCAAATGCATGCGGGACCGGAGCCAGTCGATCAACCGCTTCCTGGCGCGGCGGGAGCTGGCGGAAAAGCTTGCAGAAAAAGCCGGGATAGCAACCTCCAGAAGTTCAGAGCAGGACAAACTCCGGCGCCGGAAAGCATCGAGAAACCGCAAATCCCGCCAGAAATACGCACCCCCCGAGGCATCTCCAGATGATAAGCACTGACACCCTGAAAAAACTCGAATTCACCAAGCTGCTCGAACGGATCGCTGTTTTTGCCCATAGTGCACCGACTCAAGAACAGATCCTTGCCATAGCCCCGTTTTCAGCGAAAGAGGAGATCGCACTCCGTTTCGGCCAGGTTGCAGAGATCCGCACCCTGGAGCGGATCGGTATCACCCTGCGGCTGTCGCAGTTTGAGGATATCCTCCAGCCGCTCGATCTCCTGCGCCCGGCTGATTCGGTCCTGAATCCGCTGGACCTGCAGCTGTTCATCCCCCCTTTTCAGCTGCTCTCTGCTCTTTCCCGCCAGTTTGCCAACCGCGAAGACATCCCGTTGCTGAAAAGGGTGGGCGGGGAGCTGACCGGCTTTCCCGAGATCCTGAATGTCCTGGAGCGCACCATTGACCACGACGGCAGCATTCTGGACAGCGCGTCGCGGCTCTTGAAGGAGCTGCGCCAGCGGAAGCGCTCGCTGACCTCCAGGATTCGCAAACGGCTTGAGGAGATCGTTCGCGAAAGAAGCGTTGCCATATTCCTCCAGGATGATTTTATAACCCAGCGCTCCGGCCGCTGGGTCATTCCGGTCAGGATGGACTCCAAGGGGATGGTGCCCGGCGTGGTGCATGATGTTTCCAATACCGGCGAAACCGCGTTCATGGAGCCGATAGAGATCATAGCGCTTGCCAATGAGCTGGAAAACCTGGTTGCTGAGGAGAAAGCCGAGCAGATTCGGATTATCCGGGAGATCTGCAGCTGGATCCGGGAAGATGCCGCAGTTATTGAAGCAGAGTTTGCAGCGCTGGTCCGGATCGACCTGCTGAACTCCCTGGCTCTGTTTGCCGGTCTGGTCGATGCCGAAATCCCGTCGATCTGCGACGGTCCGGAACTAAAACTTGACGGCGCCCGCCACCCGCTGTTGCTGCTTTTTTCCCGCGAGCATAACGGCCCGGCAGTGGTGCCGCTCGATCTTGTTCTTGGTGGCGACTCCGACTGCCGCACCATGATCATCACCGGCCCGAATACCGGCGGCAAGACCATTGCCATCAAGACTGCCGGCTTGCTGACGCTCATGGCGATTTCCGGAATACCGGTCCCGGCGGCGTCAACCTCGCTCTTTCCTCTGGTGACCGACATGCAGGTGGATATCGGCGACGATCAGGCCATAGAGCGGAGCCTGTCCACATTTTCCGCGCATCTTTCCCGGATTGCCGAAATCATCAGGAATGCCGATGACCGGACCCTGGTGCTGATGGACGAACTGGGGACCGGCACCGAGCCGGTGCAGGGGGCGGCCCTTGCCTGCGCGGTATTGAAGGAGCTGCATCAACGGGGCGGCCTGGTCCTTGCCACTACCCACCTGACCGAGATCGTCGGTTATGTCCATCGCTTCGACGGGATGCAGAACGCAGCCATGGAGTTTGACCGCACCAGCCTGATGCCGCTCTACCGGCTGACGGTCGGTGAGCCGGGCGAATCCCATGCCATTGAAACTGCCCGTCGCTACGGCATTCCGGACCATGTGGTCGATCATGCCCAGTCCCTGGTCGGTCGGGTCGGCAGCGAGTTCCATGCCCTGCTCGCCGAATTGAAAGAGCAGCGACAGGCTTACGAAGAACGGCTGAACCAGCTGGCAGCCCGCGAGGCCGACCTTGTTGCCCGCGAGCAAGAGCAGCGTCGGTTGCTGGCGGAAACGGATGAAAGACGGCGGGTAAGCCTGGAAAAGGGGTGGCAAGAGGCAAAGGAGCTGGTGCAGGCCACCAGGCGGGAACTGAACCGGATTGTCGAAGAGGCGCGTAAGGAAAAGCGGGAGGCCGCGGCACTTGAGCGGTTACGCGAAAAAGAGCTCAAAGTTGAGCAGGCGCTGAGGGCCTTTTCCGGAGGCAAGGCACTGGCCCCAGGAACTGTCAGGGAGGGGAGCAAGGTTCATGTGGTCTCTCTCGGCTGCGAGGCCAAAGTGCTCAAGCTGGACAGCCGTCAGGGGCGGGCGCGCGTCAGGGCCGGCAATCTGGAGATAGAGGTCCCGCTGGATGACCTGTCACCTTCTTCAGGCAAGGCGGCAAAGGGTGAGCTGCATCCCCGCCGCTCTGAAGTCGATTCTCAGGAGGCGGCGCGGGAAATCAACCTGATCGGCAAGCGGGTGGAGGAGGCGATCGCTGAACTGGAGCCATTCCTGAACCATGCTGCGCTGGAGGGGTATCACGAAGTCCGGGTCATCCATGGCATCGGCACCGGCGCACTCAAACGAGGTCTTCGCGGACATTTGACTGGACATCCTCTGGTTGCGGTTTTTCGGGATGGGGAGTCTTACGAGGGGGGCGGCGGGGCGACTGTCGTTACTCTGCGTTGATCGACATGCCCCCCGCTCTTGCGAGCGAGGGGCATGCTGTTAGCTAGCGAATCCCTTTTTTGTTGAAATACCCGCCATATTCCTTGTCAACCTTCATGATGTGGTTGATCAGCCAGTCGCTGAGGAAGCTCATGATCGCTGCCGGTACCGCCCGTCCGGCCTCAAATTCAACGATTACCTCACTGACCTGTTTCCTGAGATCGTCATGAATCTGTTTGTGGGCAGCATAATTAGGATAGGAGTGCTGCTGCATTAACCGCTCTTCCTGGGTAAAGTGGGAGTCGGCATAGGTCACCAGCCCCATCAGGATCTCGCCGATGACCTTGTTCCCTTCGCCGTTCTTCATGGCGCTGTTCAGCTTGTGGACCATCGCGACCAGTTGCTTGTGCTGGTCGTCAAACTGCCGGACATTAACGCTCATCCGGTCGTTCCACTTGATGATGGTCCGGAAGCGGTCGATGGCGCTGATCAAGGCCTCAGCGAGACTGTTCAGCTCTTCAGCGGCCCTTGTCGTCTCCTGGGCATATTGTGACGAAGTGTGGGCATCATTGGTTATCCTGCCGATATTGTTACTGATCTCTCCGGTAGTGGCAGTCTGCTCCTCTGCCGCGGTCGCGATCTGGTTGATCTGCTGTGTTACCTCGTCCACCTGGGCCAGGATCTGGTTCAGCGCCTCGCCTGACCTGGCTGCCTCTGATGTCCCGTCCTGCACCTCATTGACCCCATGGGTCATCGCCTCAACAGCGCCCATTGTTTCTGCCTGGATCGCCTTGATCATCTCGCTGATTTCTTTGGTAGCCTTGCTGGTCCTTTCGGCCAGAGCCCGGACCTCATCGGCAACGACCGCAAAACCGCGACCCTGCTCTCCGGCCCGTGCCGCCTCGATGGCGGCGTTCAGCGCCAGGAGGTTGGTCTGGTCGGCAATATCCTGGATGGTGCCGATGATGGCGCCGATCTGATTTGATTTTTCACCCAGGGAGCCGACGGTAGTGGAGGAAGAACGAACCTGCTCGGCAATCCTGTCCATTACCGTGATGGTGTTATTGACTACGGTTGAGCCATCACGGGCAAATCCGGAAGTCCTTTGCGAGGTTTCCACCGCGCGAATGCAGTTGCCGGCGATATCGTTGGATGTGGCCGACATCTCCTCACTGGCGGTTGCCACGGTCATGGCGTCCATAGCAACGCGCTCGGCGCTGTTCGCCATCTCCTCGGACCGTTTCTTCATATCCACGGAAGCCTGGGCGACCTTGGTTGCATTCTGCATCACCATCGAAATGATCTTCTGAAGGTTTTCCAGGAAATTATTGAAGGCAGTGGCCAGTTCTCCGGTTTCGTCTTGCCGTTTTACCTCCAGCCGCTGGGTGAGGTCGGCATCACCGGAGGCCATGTGCTTGAGCCCTTCGACAACCTCTCTAAGACCTCTCTTGATGCCGTTAGCCACCGACCAGGCAAGAATCAGCATGAACACGGAAAAGAGCAGCGTACCGCCGTAAGCCCACAACCTGAACTTGGAGGCCTCTTTTGCAATATCGTCGATATAGATGCCGCTGCCGACGACCCAACCCCACGGTTCAAATTTCTTGACAAAAGAGAGCTTGGTAAACAGATCCGTGGTCACGCCGCCGCCGTTGATCGGTTTCGGCCATTCATACATGACGAAGCCCTGGCCGGTACTGCTGCTGACCGCTTCATTGAAGGTCACGAACAGGTTGGCCTTGTCCAGCTTGACAATCGGACCGTTTACGCCGTCTTGTTTGCTGGTTGCCTTGTTGAACTTCGGGTCATCGAGCACCTTGCCGTCCAGGGCAGGCACCGTGGGGTGCATAATCATTTTCGGCACCGGCTTGCCCAGGTCATTGATCCAGAAATACTCCTTGCCGGTATACCGGAGCTGCTTGATGGCGGCTATTGACTGGTTTTGCGCCTCTTCGACGGGCAGTTTGCCATCCTTGGCCAGTTTTGCATAGCCCTCGATAATGCCATAGGCAACCTCAACCACCTGGCGGGTGGCATCCTTTTTCTCTTCCAGCAACTTCTTGCCGGTCATAGGGACAACGGCAAATTCGACGCTGAAGATAATGACAATGAGGCTGACAATGGGGATAGTCAGTATCTTGGCCATAACTGGCCAATGCCGGTATTTCCTGATGGACATTCGGTTCCTCCTGAAGACGGGTAATGACTAATTCATCGGAAAGGAAGGCGATTACTTTAGCGGTTTAGTTTAAAGCTATTTCCGGGTCGCCTCGGTTTGTTGTTCCACGGGGAAATAATGGCGAGTGCCGCTCCCGATTATGGAGTAGCCTGTTTCCCAGATTTTTTCATGAGTACCACCCCGGTATGGGTATTGAAAATGAGGCGCCGACCGCTGTTCCCGCCGGATTCCACGGCAACGACAGGGATACCGTGCTCCCGCATCATCTGTTCGGCAAGCTGCAAGTTCCTGTCGCCAATGGAATAGGTCCCGAGGCTGTCGGTAATCAGGCTTGATCCCCCGAATATTTTGGCTACCAGCTGATCCTTCCTGGCCCCAAGCCTGACCATCATCTTAAGAAGCCTCTCAATAGCGATGTTGCCATACTTTGGGTTTGCTTCCCCTTCGCCGCTCCAGGTCGGAAGCATAAAATGGTTAATGCCGCCGATGCCTTTTTTACTGTCCCAGAGGCACAGCGCTACGCACGAACCAAGAATGGTTGTCACCAAACACTCTTGTTTGCTGGCGAAAATCGTCCCGGGGAGGAGAAAATGATGTAGATGCTTGCGCATTGCGTATCCATATTGTCTGGGGCTATCGGGATTTGGCAGAATTAAGACTTCTGCCTGGAATACTCTACCATGGTTAGGGCAGGATACCAGTTGGCGAGCAGTTTGCTCTTTTTGCCCAGTTGGGCTACAGTTGATCGCACTTTCGGAGGGATGAATGATTTCAATTATAGCCGCAGTGGCGCGAAACCGCATTATCGGCTGGCATGGGGGAATCCCCTGGGACATTCCGGCTGATCGCCACCGTTTCCGGGAACTGACCATGGGACACACCTTGATTATGGGGCGCAAGACCTTTGAGAGCATCGGCCGCCCCTTGCCGGGGAGGCGCTGTGTCGTGATCAGTCGTAATCCGGATTATGCTGCCCCTGGTTGTCAAGTGGTCGGGAGCGTTGCCGAAGCATTGGCTCTGGGCAATGAATCCGAAGAACTTTTTATTGCTGGTGGCGCTGAGATCTATAGTGAGGTGCTGCCGTTTGCCCAGCGGCTCTACCTTACCGTCATTGATATTGAAGTAGAAGGTGATACCCGGTTCCCGGAAATCCCGGAAGGGGCGTTTTGCGAAGTTCGCCGGGAGCCGCTTGCCGTTGCTCCAGCCGCTACCCTGGTTGTCTACGAACGCCAGCCCGCAACGTTCAGGAAGGATTAGATGGAACTGGCCACCTGCCGGGGAATCGTGCTGAATCTTGCCGATTACCGTGACAATGACAAGCTGGTGACACTGTTTACCCTCGAACATGGCCGGATCTCCGGCATTGCCCGGGGGGCCAAGCGGAGTGTCAAGCGCTTTGGCGGCGCCCTGGAACTGTTCGCTGCCCTCAATGTTCAGATGAAGTTCCGCCACGCCCTGTCCGAACTGTTGGAAGTGGACATTATCACCATTCATGCCGGGATCAGGGGGGATCTGGGACGGATCGCCCATGCGGCCTATGCTGCTGACCTGATTGCGACTTTTTCTCCGGAAGGGCAGGCAAATCAGCGGCTCTTCCGGCTGCTTTCCGCCTATCTGGCGCACCTTGATGCCAACCCGGCCACCTTGTCCGACCGGCGTTTCGTGGAAATCAATCTGCTCAATATTATCGGGTATCGACCGGAACTCGATGCCTGCAGCCGTTGCGGGGTGCTGATCGGAGAAACTGGCGTTCCCGGCCGGATCAACGGGGCTGAAGTCGTCTGTCGGCAGTGCGGGCCGGCAAGCAGGGAAATTGCCGACGAAACCCTGAAGGCCTTGTCCCTGGCGCTCAAAACCGGCCGGTTCGGCTTGGTCCACTTCTCAGGGCCAGCGCTGGTCGAGGCCGGGTTGTTGCTGGACAATGCCATCGAGGCCCACCTTGACAAGCCGCTCCGGTCGCTCGCCTTTCTGCGGGAAATGGAGAGCTCTTGCGGCCAGTGATAACTGTCATCCTCCTCCGGCACCAAGCTCCCGGCAAATTGGTTGACCGGAAATTTTGGCCGGGGTATAGTAGCGTCCCTGCAAACAGCTCCGTTTAATGGCTTCAGCAAAAGTCCAAGGAAATCATGTCGGTAAACGAAATTCACAAATTGCCGCCCCAGAGCATTGAAGCGGAAATGTCCATCCTTGGTGGGATTCTCCTCGAAAACGAGGCGATCAACCGGGTGATGGAACTGCTGGTGCCGGAAGATTTTTACCGGGAGTCGCATCGCAAGATCCTCCGGGCGATGATCGACCTGAACGAACGGGGCGAGCCGTGCGACCTGATCACCCTGACCTCGATTCTCAAGCAGAAGGGTTCGCTTGATGAGGTTGGCGGCGCCGCCTACCTGGCAACCCTGGTCGATTTTGTACCGACAGCGGCCAATATCCATTACTACAGCAAAATAGTGAAGGAGAAGGGGGTTGTCAGGAAACTGATCACCGCTGCCACCGACATCGTCACCAAGGGGTACGAAGACCAGGTCGTGGTGGAAGAGCTGCTGGACAACGCCCAGCAGGTGATCTTCCAGATATCCGAACATCGGATCAAGGCGCCGTATTACAAGGTGAGCGACCTGCTCAAAAGCGCCATCGAGAACATCCAGTACCTGTATGAGAAAAAGGAGCATGTTACCGGGGTTCCGACCGGCTTTGTCGATCTTGATGAAATGACTGCCGGCATGCAGAAAGGCGACCTGGTCATTATTGCCGGTCGACCAGCCATGGGGAAGACTACCTTTGCGCTTAACGTGGCGTCCTACGCGGCGGTAGAAGCTGAGAAGCAGGCCGGTGTTGCCGTATTCTCCCTGGAGATGAGCAAGGAACAGCTGGTGGAACGTCTGCTCTGCTCGCTGGCCAGGGTCGATCTCAACCGGCTCCGTACCGGCCACCTGGTCGACAGTGACTGGCCGAAGCTCACCCGGGCTGCCGGCTGGCTGCACGACTCCAAAATCTTCATCGATGATACCCCGGCGCTGTCGGTCATGGAGATGCGCGCCAAATCACGGCGGCTGATGGCTGAACACAAGATCGGCCTGATCATGGTTGATTATCTGCAGCTGATGCGGGGAAGCTCCAATCCCGAATCCCGGCAGCAGGAGATCTCCGAGATTTCCCGGTCGCTCAAGGCCCTGGCAAAAGAGCTTGAGGTGCCGGTAATTGCCCTTTCCCAGCTGAACCGTGCTTTGGAAAACCGGACCGACAAACGCCCGATGATGAGCGACCTTCGAGAATCCGGTGCTATCGAGCAGGATGCCGATATCGTGATGTTTGTCTATCGCCCTGAGGTTTATGACAAGGACAACGAAGAGCTGAAAGGCAAGGCCGAGGTCATCATCGGCAAGCACCGTAACGGCCCGATCGGCAAGGTCGATCTGGCGTTCCGGGGAGAGTACACCCGCTTCGAGAATTTGAGCAGACGGGACGATTTCTAGCTGGTTAGCGGCCAGGTTGTTATGCCGCTCTTGATATATCGAATTTGCAATACGGAGGTTTTTGATGAGCTACAACCCAATGAGAAATCTGCCTGCTGATGCGGGCTATAAGGCCGGCGATGTCCTGGTCCTTTGCGGCGAACTGTTCGGCAGAGGGTATGCAAACGGCATTGTCGAGCAGGCACGGGCCAAGGGGATGACCATAATCGGCACCACTGTCGGCCGCCGGGAAAGCGACGGCACGCTCCGCGCCCTGAATCCCGAAGAGCTTGCTGCTGCCGAAGCATTGCTGGGTGGGACAATAATCAATATTCCGCTTGAGGCCGGGTTCGACATGGAACCGGCAGCCAACGGCGTAACGCCTCTCGACCAGCTGAAAGGGGCAAAGCCGGATGAATGGGCCGGAATCCGCTTTGACTGGCAGGCCATGGAAGAATCACGCGCTGCCGGGACCAAGCGGCTGAAGGCCAACCTGGCGGCGGTTTCTGCGGAACTGGCAAAGCTGGTGCCGGCCGGAGCGAACCTGCTGCTGGTTCATACCATGGCCGGTGGCATCCCCAGGGCGCGGCTCTTCATGCCGCTTTTGAACAGGGTCTTCAAGGGGCAGGGAGACAAATACCTTTCATCCGAGGATTTCTGGAGATCCGATCTCGGCAAGCTCTGCGACTGGTCGTTCAACGAGGTTACTGCCGACTCGCTGGCCTACCTGATCGACGAAACCGCACCGTTGCGCGACAAGGTCGCTGCTGCCGGGGGCAAGGTCACTTATGCCGCCTATGGCTACCACGGCTGCGAAGTGCAGATCAACGGGGCCTATACCTGGCAGTCCTACACCCCTTACCTGCAGGGGTGGGCCAAGATGAGGCTGGAAGACCATGCGGCATCGGCCTGGGAAAAAGGGATCAAGGCAACGGTTTACAACTGCCCGGAGATCTTGACCAACTCCAGCGCCCTGTTCCTGGGGGTTGAAATCTCGCTCTATCCACTGCTCGCAGCCCTGACAACCGAGGGTGGAGCGATTGCCGCCGAGGTCAAGGAAGCCTGCAAGGCACTGCTTGCCGAAGGAGCGACCCTGGAAAAGATGCTGCAAAGTGCCAACGACTACCTGGCATCACCGCTGATGAAGCCGTTTGCCGGCATCGACGCCTGGCCGCACCACAGCACCAAAGAGCAGATGGAGTTCATGCTGTCCCGCTCCGCCGAGCTCATCGCCATGAACGCCAATCCAAAAGAAATCGTCTGCAGCGTGCTGTCCGGAGCGGTGTTCCGCGGGGTGGGCAGGCTGATGCTCGATTCCTCCTGGGACCCGCAGGCATCGGTCTGGTGGCTGAACCATGATGTCATTGCCAAGAGTCTGGCAAAAAACTGATTGGTAATATCCTATGAAACAAAAAAGGCCGCCCCAAACAGGGCGGCCTTTTTTATATTCGTGGCTTCCAATCGCTCCGTAACCATTGCACAATCTTGTAGGCAGCGGTTGTTATTGTCAGAATTTATTGATATAGGTAAGCTGAATCCATAATGGGTTTTCATGTTCACCGGCTAAATATTTCCATTCGAGAAGATAAGCAGTTCACGCGCGTGGACTGGTCAATAACTAGCTGAAAGGCAAATGAAAATGAAAAAATTGCATGTGTTACTCGCGACAACATTGCTCATAGTTATTACAGGTTGCAGCGGCAGTGACCCCACACCTGCAACTAAGAGCTGGGGAACAGCTGCGCTGATCGAGACAGACAATGCTGGAGGTGCAGGCTCTCCTCAGGTGGCCTTTGATGCTTCCGGCAATGCTGTGGCCGTCTGGTATCAGCATGATGGCACTCGTTATAATATCTGGTCAAACCGTTATAATGCCGTAACAGGCTGGGGCACAGCAACGCTAATCGAAACCGACAATGCGGGGAATGCATTCGATCCCCAAGTGACCATTAATGCTTCCGGTAATGCAGTGGCCGTATGGCAGCAATCTGATGGCACTCGTTATAATATCTGGTCAAATCGTTATACTGCCGGAGCAGGCTGGGGTATAGCGGCGCTAATCGAAACCGACACTGCGGAAAATGCATACTATCCCCAAGTGGCCATTAATGCTTCCGGTAATACAGTGGCCGTATGGCAGCAATCTGACGGCACTCGTAGTAATATCTGGTCGAACCGCTATAATGCCGGAACATGGGGTACAGCAGTGCTAATCGAATCCGACAATGCGGGAGATGCATCCTATCCACAGGTAGCCATTGATGCTTCCGGTAATGCATTGGCCGTATGGCAGCAATCTGACGGCACTCGTTATAATATCTGGTCAAACCGCTATAATGCCGTAACTGGCTGGGGTACAGCAGCGCTCATAGAAACTGACAATTTGGGAGATGCATTCAACCCTCAGGTGGCCATTGATACATCCGGCAATGCCGTGGCCGTATGGCATCAGTCTGACGGCACTCATACTAACATCTGGTCAAACCGCTATACTGCCGTAACAGGCTGGGGTACAGCGGCGCTAATCGAAACCGACAATGCAGGAAATGCATTAATCCCTAAGGTGGCCATCGATTCATTTGGCAATGCAGTGGCTGTCTGGTATCAGTATGACGGCTCTCGTAGTAATATCTGGTCAAACCGTTACACTACCGGAACAGGCTGGGGTACGGCAGCGCCCATAGAGACGGACAATACAGGAGATGCAGACTTTCCCCAGGTTGCCGTCAATGCTTCCGGAAATGCGGTGGCCGTCTGGCGTCAGCATGACGGCTCTCGTAGTAATATCTACTCAAACCGTTATACTGTCGGAACGGACTGGGGGACAGCGGCTCTTATTGAGACTGACAATGCGGGAGGTGCAGACTCTCCTAAAGTGGCCATCGATGCTTCTGGCAATGCCGCGGCTGTTTGGCGTCAGTATGACGGCGCTCGTCCTAATATCTGGTCAAACGTGTATCGTTAATCGGGGCACTACCTGAGATTTCCATGAGCGAAACCTTTGGGTGCCCTTCGCATATTCACATTTAAGTGAGGGATGTTCCAATTCTCGTGTGGACTCGGACGCGGCAAAAACTGCCGCGCTGGTCACCCGAGGGGGCCGTTGAATAAACTCTCGCTTCAAAAAGATGAACAAAATCCTAAATAAAAAGGCCGCCCCCAACAGGAGCGGCCTTTTTTATTGATAATCAGGGACGGTAGAAGCCTACCAGTTTTCGCCCAGTAACTCGAAGTGCGCCTTGGGATGCACGCACGCCGGGCAGGTGTCCGGGGCATCGGTCCCTTCGTGGAGATAGCCGCAGTTTCTGCAGCGCCACACTACCGGCTGGTCGCGGTGAAAGACCAGGCCTTTCTCCAGGTTTTCCAGCAGGTCGCGATAACGCTTTTCATGCTGCTTTTCAGCAATCGAGATGGCGTCAAAGGTCTCGGCGATCTGGGCGAATCCTTCCTCGCGGGCAACCCTGGCAAATTCTGGATAGAGCACCGTGTGTTCGTGGTGTTCTCCGCCGGCTGCCGCCAGCAGGTTTTCCGCCGTGGTCCCCACCTTCCCTGCCGGGAAGCAGGCCGTTATCTCAACCTCCCCTCCTTCGAGGAACTTGAAAAACCGCTTGGCATGCTCTTTTTCCTGGTTGGCGGTCTCTTCGAAGATGTCGGCAATCTGGACCAGGCCGTCTTTCTTGGCCTGGGCGGCGAAATAGGTGTAACGGTTACGGGCCTGGCTTTCGCCGGCAAATGACCCAAGCAGGTTTTTCTCGGTTTTTGTTCCTTTCAGGCTCATGTCATCTCCTTCGCTCGCAGTTGGCTATAGCTTTATCGTACCAGCTTTGACAGCTTTTTAAACTCATCGGTTCCGGCGACCTTGAGGAGCTGGAACAGCGCCGCTTCAGTGGAGGTGATCACTGCCCCGGCATCGCGCGCCGCTTCTACCCCGACCAGCCAGTTCTCCTTGCGGCGGCTCATTACCGCATCCTTGACCAGATGCACGACATAGCCGGCATCGAGCAGTTCCAGAACAGTCTGCAGCACGCAGACATGGGTCTCCATGCCGGTGATGATGACCTGCTTCTTGCCCAGCGCCCGCAGCTGGTCCGGAAAGTTTGCTTCCCCGCAACAGCCGAAGGTCATCTTTTCGATGGCAGGGGTGCAGAGCCGCTCTTTCAGGGCCGGAAGGGTTTCACCCAGCCCTTTGACATACTGCTCAGTGGCAATGATCGGCATTGCCAGCTCTTTTGCCGCCTCCTGCAGGATGGAGGCGTTGTTGACCAGCTTGTCGAGCACCTTGTCGTCCATGGCCCGGCAGAGTTTCTCCTGGACATCGATGACTACCAGTACAGCATTATTGCGGTCGAGAAAAAACTTGTCCTTGATCCCCATGTCGTACCTCCATAATTCAGATATAGGTTAAGCGGATACGCTGCTGTCAGTCTCTTCTCAGGTCAATGCCCAGTTCCTGGATCTTCTTCCTCAGAGTGTTGCGGTTGATACCGAGGATATCGGCGGCCCTGACTTGGTTACCGCGGGTTTTTTCCAGCACGAAGCGGATCAGGGGGCGCTCGACCTGTTCAATGACCATGGTATAGACGTCACCGCTCTGCATCTTGTCCATGTTGGCAAAAGAGAGCCGGAGCTTCATCTCGACGATCCCTTCGAGCGACAACCCTTCGCCGTTGGTGGGGATATCTCCGGGCTTGGCCTGATTGCGGAGTCCGGGAAAGTCATCGCTGGTGAGCAGCTGATCAGAGGAGAGGATGACTGCCCGCTTGATGCTGTTTTCCAGCTCCCGGACATTGCCGGGCCAGGAGTGAGACACCAGCAGCGACATTGCCGACGGGTCGCACTGGCGAGGTGGAATCTCCAACTCAGTGCAGGCCTTTGCCAGGAAATATTCGGCCAGTGACTTGATGTCTTCGCGGCGTTCGCGCAATGGCACGAGATGAATCGGCACGACATTGAGCCGGTAAAAGAGGTCTTCGCGGAAGGTCCGTTGCCGGACCATCTCTTCCAGGTCCTGGTTGGTTGCGGCGATGATCCGGACATCCACGGCAATGCTCTGGCTGCCGCCGGTGCGGGTGATCTCTTTTTCCTGCAATACCCGCAGAATCTTGGCCTGAAGGTCGCCCGGCATGTCGCCGATTTCGTCAAGAAAGATGGTGCCGCCGTTGGCCTGCTCGAATTTCCCCAGCTTCCGCTCCACCGCCCCGGTGAAGGCCCCTTTCTCAAAGCCGAACAGCTCCGACTCCAGTAATTCCTTGGGGATTGCCGCGCAGTTGAGCGCAATGAACGGTTTACCGAGGCGGCGGGAGTTGAAATGGATCGCTCGGGCGATCAACTCCTTGCCGGTACCGGACTCTCCCTGGACCATGACGGTGATGTCACTCGGCGCCACCTTGCCGATGGTCTTGTACACCTCTCGCATGGCCGGCGAGTTGCCGATAATGGTTTTTTCCAGCTGGTAGCGGTCTTTCAGCTCCTCTTTCAGGATCGAGACCTGGGAGGTCATCTCCCTGGCGCGGTTAACCTTCTCAACAATGGCGTCGATGACGTCCAGGTCGAACGGTTTGGTCAGGTAGTCGTAGGCCCCCCGCTTCATGGCCTCAACCGCGTTTTTCATGCTGGCTTCGGCAGTCATGATCACAACCAGGAGGTCGCTTTTCAGGTCCCGCAACCGGTCGAGGAGGTCCAATCCGGAGATCCCCGGCATCTTGATGTCAAGGATTGCCAGGTCGTAATTCCCCGCCTGGATCATGCCGAGCGCCTGCTCGCCGTCGGCAGCCAGGTCAACGGCAAACCCTTTCTTTTTCAGGGCTTTGGATAGCACCCATCGCATGCTCTCTTCGTCATCAGCTACCAGAATTCTGCTTAGTGGCATAATAAACTCCGTTCAAGGTTCGAGATTGGAGGTTCGCGCTGTTCATAATATTGAACGTCGGACTTCGAAGCTCGAACTGATTTTTACTGTATTAACGGCAACATGATGGTGAAGGCCGTCCCTTTTCCCAACTCGGAAGCGACCTTGATCAGCCCGCGGTGCTCGGTTACTATCTTGTGGCAGATGGCCAGCCCCAGGCCGGTCCCCCGCGACTTGGTGGTGAAGAATGGGGTGAACAGCTGGTCAAGTTGCTCGCGCGACATGCCGGGACCGTCGTCGCTGATCTCGACCGCGACCATCCGCTGGCGGCGTTCACCCTTCTGGGTCAGGGTGTAGTCGGAGAGGATCCGGCTCGAGATCCTGATCTGGCCGTTTTCGCCGACAGCCTCCACCGCGTTCTTGATCAGATTGAGAAAGAGCTGAGTCAACTGCTCCTCATCAGCCAGGATGGGCGGGATACTCGGGTCAAACTTCTGCTGGAAGGCGATCTCCCGGTTGCCGAGACCGTTTTTCTGCAGGGTCAGGATGTCCCCCAGAATTTGATGGAGGTTGACCTTGGACAACTGCAGTTTTTTCGGGGTGGTCAGGGCGAGCAGTTCCTCGACAATCCGATTAACCCGCTGCGTCTCCTTGATCATGATCCTGGTGTAATCGAGCAGTTCGCTGTCTTCCGGCAGCTCCTTTTCCAGCAGTTGCGCCGCGCCCTTGATCCCTCCGAGCGGGTTTTTTATCTCATGGGCCAGTCCGGCCGCCAGTGTCCCGAGCGCGGCGAGCCGGTCGGCAGTCCTTACTGCCTCTTCCAGTTCGCGGATGCTGGTGAGGTCGCGCAGCAGCAGAATGGTCCCGATCCGTTCACCGCTTGCCAGCATCAGCGGCGAGGTGGTGGCGCTCACCGGGATGGGATGGCCGGTGCGGTACAGGACGATGTTCTCATGGTCGGAGATGGACATGCCGGTCTCAGAGGTCTTGGCCGCCATCTCCAGCAGCAGTTCTTCCCCCTTGAAAACCGTGGCAAAGGCCATCCCCTGGGCAAGCTTGCGCGAGACGCCGGTCAACTCCTCGGCAGCCGGGTTCAGGAAGGTTATGCACCCCGTTGCATCGAGAACTACCACCCCGTCGCCGACACTGTCGATGACGTTGGCATAAAACTCCTGAATCTGCCTGCTCAAGAGACCCAATCCCCCTGTTGCCGGAAAAAGTCAGTAACCCCTGCGATCAATTCCTGCTTGCCATCAATACGGTTAACAAAATCGCGAAACCGGGATGCGCCGGGCAACCCTTTGACATACCAGCATAAATGCTTGCGCATCTCCCTGATGGCAACCGTTTCGCCGGCACAAGCAATGAAGCTGGCGATGTGTCCCAGTGCGGCGTTTAACCGCTCTTCCCTGGTCGGGCCGGTTGGCTCCTGTCCGGCCAGAAGTTGCAGCGTCTCCCTGAAGATCCAGGGGTTGCCGAGCGATCCGCGGGCGATCATTACCCCATCGCAACCGGTCTGCCCCAGCATGGATACGACATCCTGTGCCGAGAACAGGTCACCGCTGCCGATAACCGGAATAGTAACCAGCTGCTTCAGTTCTGCCAGGTGTTGCCAGTCGGCCTTGCCATCGAACATCTGGGAGCGGCTTCTCGGGTGCAGGGTGATGGCGTCACACCCTTCGCCTTCGGCAATCCGGGCAATCTCCGGGAAGTTACGGTCTTCTGCCTGCCAGCCCGATCTGATTTTGATGGTCAGGGGCAGACAGGTCGCGCTCCTTACCGCGCGGACAATGTCCCTTACCTTGGCCGGTTCGCGGAGCAAAGCACTACCGGAACCGCTGTTGACAACCTTCTTTACCGGGCACCCCATATTGATGTCTATGAGGTCTCCGTATGCAGATGCTACTCTGGCCCCCTCGGCCAGGAGAGCCGGATCATCGCCAAAAAGCTGTACTCCCAGCGGCCGGTCGCTCTCGGAACTGGCCATCAGCTCCAGGGATTTCCTGCCATCATGGGCAATGCCGTTCACGCTCACCATCTCGGTAAAGCAGAGGGCGGCGCCGCATTCACGAGACAGAAGCCTGACCGGCCCATTGGTGATTCCCGCCATAGGTGCGAGAATCAGGTTGTTGGCCAGTTGCAGGGTTGCAATAGTTAGCTGTTTTATCATGAACTTGGAGGAATTTGCCTATTTTTTGGGCATAATAACATGGAAGATAAAAAAGGCAAGGGAAATAAAAGGGATATAAGCCTTGCGAAACGAGCCGGGATCAGCAGGAGGTAGCGGCTTTGCTGTCAGGCGCTTGCGGAGTTACGCTTCCGGCCCCAGCTTGCGCCTCAGGTGGTCGCAGAAGCAGGCAACCACCCTGGCATCAAAGTGGGTGCCGGCTTCCCGTTCCAGTTCCCTGATTGCCTGGTGCGGCGTGAGGGCCGCCTTGTACGGGCGGTCCGAAACCATGGCGTCGAAAGAGTCCGCAACGGCAATGATCCGCGCTTCAAGGGGTATCAGGCTACCTTGCAGTCCTTCGGGGTAACCGGTGCCGTCCATCCGCTCATGATGGTAGAGAATGCCGGGGAGCATGTCATGCAGCTGCTCGATCGGCGCGAGGATGGCTACTCCTTTTCCCGGGTGCAGCCGCATCGGTGGGAATTCGTCTTCAGAAAGCTGTTCCGGCTTTTCCAGCAGTGCCTCGATTATTCCTATTTTGCCGATATCGTGCAGCAGGCCGCACAGCCTCACTTTCTCTACCAGTTCGTCAGTCAGCCCCAACTCGCGGGCAATGGTTGCCGATATCTCCATGACCCGCTCGGAATGGCCTTTGGTCCAAGGGGATTTGGCATCTATTGCATTGGCAAGGCTTGCCACTGTATTGATGAAGAGTGAACGCATCTCCTGGAAATGCCGGGCATTATCCAAGGCCACTGCCAGTTGCCCCGCGATCTTCTCGATGGTAAAGGCATCCTCTTTGACAAACTGGCCGATTGAGGTGTCCCCCAGGAGCAGCACCCCGCGAATCGCCTCTTTGCTTACCAACGGGATGGCCATGGCCGATTGGATGCCCGCCGAGGCAAGGGCACTATCAACAGCGCCAAGGCCGGGTATTGCCGACAGCGCCGGAAGATATGAGCTTTTCCAGGTATCGAGAACTTCGTGCGCCAGCGACGGGCCGCTGAGTATGCCTCCCTGGTGAATCGACGGCGGAACGGTGATATCCCTGCCGCGGGCGGCAAGGACGACCAGTTCGCCCTCTTTTTCTTCGAGCACCACCACCAGTTCGCACTGAATGATCCGCTCGATATGTTCCATGGCGGTCTCAATGATGGTGGTTGGGGAGAGTGACGACGATATCGCCTTGTTGATCTCATCAAGAGTGAGAATGACATCGACTCGGCGTCCCATCTCCACCGCCATGTCGAGCGATTCGTCGAACAGCCGGATATGGCTTATCGCCAGGGCCGAATGAGCAACGGTCTCCCGGATGACGGCGATTTCCTTTTCGTTGAACGGCGGGTAACTGGAAGAGCGCGAAACAACCACAGCGCCGATCACCTGGTTCCGGACGACCATCGGCAGCACCAGCAGCGTCAGGTGTTGCAGTAGCTTATTCAGCTCCGGGGTCAAAAAATCGAGTCGTTTAGCGCCGGTAATTATCAGATGTTGCTTCTTGTTGATCATGCTCCCCAGGAATGGGATCTCCCCAGGATTGAGCGCCAGGTTGCGGAAAAGGTGGAGCTGATTGCGCGGGATACCGCTGATGCGGGCCGGAAGAAAATGCCTGCGCTCATTGTCGAGCAGGTAAATCGCAGCCCAGCGGCTCTTGACCGTCCTTTTGAGAAGCAGGGAAAGTCCTTTGACAACTTCATCCACACTCCCCAAGCGTGTGATCTGCTCCCGTTTCTCAATAATTTTGTGCATCTTATAGGTCATGAGCGCCTCATTATTAAGTAAAGCATAAAAAAGGGCATTCCGCTTGCCATTAATAACATTTTTTATTACTATTGCCGCTTATCACGATCTATTGAGGAGGAGTGCCGGATGGGGCTTCTTGAAGGAAAAAAGGCGCTTATCTTTGGCGTCGCCAACGACAAAAGCATTGCCTGGGCCATAGCCGAAGCGTTCAAAAAAGAGGGAGCTTCTCTGGCCTTTGCCTATAACGGGGATATGCTCGCCAAGCGGGTAATTCCGCTTGCCGAGAGCATCGGCGCCGACATGGTATTGCAGTGTGATGTGCGTAATGATGATGAGGTTGCTGCGGTTTTCAGGGATGTCAAGGAGCGCTGGGGCGGACTGGACATCCTGGTCCATTCTGTGGCCTTTGCCAACAAGGATGAACTCAAGGGCTCTTTTCTCAATACTACCCGCGAAGGTTTTGCCCTGGCAATGGACGTCAGCGCCTATTCGCTGATCGCGCTGGCCAAGGAAGCGGTTCCGCTCATGAGCCCAGGTGGATCGATCCTGACGCTTTCCTATTATGGCGGGCAGAAGGTATTCCCGAGCTATAACGTCATGGGGGTTGCCAAGGCCGCACTGGAGATGAGCGTCCGCTACCTGGCCGAGTCTGTGGGTGGCGACGGGATAAGGGTGAATGCCATTTCCGCCGGTCCGCTCAAGACCCTGGCTGCTGCCGGTGTCGGCGGCTTCAACCAGATTGCCGGCATCGTTGCCGACAAGGCCCCGCTGCGCCGCAATATCAACCAGGAAGAAGTGGCCGGTGCTGCGCTCTATCTGTGCAGCAACCTTGCCCGCGGGGTGACCGGCGAGGTACACTTTGTCGATAGCGGCTATAACATCATCGGTCTGTAAAGGGCATTCATTAACTCTCCTGTTTTTGTGAGGATCTTCCGATAAAACAACTGTACGGCAATCTTTTCGGCTTGAAGCCGAGTCAGCTCAAAGCGCTGGAGCGGTTATACCGTCGCCGGGTTGCGCCGGGCGAGATCGTGACCCTTGATCTGGCCCGCCACCTCATTGAGCTGTCGCGGGATATTCGCCGTCAGATCGGCATCTTGCTGAATCGTATCGGCGAACCTGCCTATGTGGTTATTGGTAATGAACGGGGGCTGATGATTCCGGAGCTTGACGAGTATCCTCTGGGGAAACGGATGCTGCGCGGGCTCCGCCTGGTTCATACCCACCTCAAGAACGAACCGCTCACTGATGATGACCTGACTGACCTTGCCATGCTCCGCCTGGACCTGGTTGCCGCATTAATGGATACCGAACCGCCGATGATCCAGAGCGCCTGGCTGGTCCCGGCAGCCTCCTCCGGCCCCCCCTATCATGTCTGCCCGCCGACCCGGATCACGGCCCTGCAACCGGATTTCGACCATTTTATCAGTGACCGGGACGCCGAACTCGCCAAGGCCACGCCGCCGGCAGCCGAGATTCGCGGTGGGGAACGCGGGATTTTGATCTCCGTGACCCAGTCGTCGCGCGAGGAAGCGGAAGATTCGCTGGACGAGTTGCAGGAACTGGCCAGGACATCCGGTGTCCAGGTGCTGGAAACTACGATCCAGAGGCCGCGGCAGCTCAACCCCCGCTATCTCATGGGGGAAGGGAAGATGCGGGATGTGGTGATCCGGGCGTTGCAGCTCGGGGCGACCATGCTGGTCTTCGATCAGGAATTGACCCCGGCCCAGGTTCGCTCCATCTCCGCCATGACCGAACTCAAGGTCATCGACCGGAGCCAGCTGATCCTGGATATCTTTGCCCGACGGGCAACCAGTCTGGACGGCAAGGTCCAGGTGGAGCTGGCCCAGTTGAAATACCTGCTCCCCAGGCTGACCGGCAGAGGGGTGCAGATGTCCCGCCTCATGGGAGGGATCGGCGGCCGCGGACCGGGCGAGACCAAGCTGGAGATCGATCGCCGCAGGATCAGGGACAGGATTGCCAAGCTGGAGAAGAGCCTGGACGATCTCTCTGCCGGGCGCTACCAGCGCCGCCAAAAGCGGATCCGGGCCGGCGTGCCGATCGTGTCGATTGTCGGTTACACCAATGCCGGCAAGTCCACCCTGCTCAATGCCCTTACCAAGAGTGATGTTTTCACCGAAGACCTGCTCTTTGCCACGCTCGACACCTCTACCCGCCGACTCCGTTTCCCCCGGGAACGGGAGGTAATCATCACCGATACCGTCGGCTTTATCCGCTCGCTCCCCAAATCTCTCCTGGGCGCTTTCAAGGCGACCCTCGAAGAGCTTCAGGATGCTGACCTACTGTTGCATGTGGTGGACTGTGCCAACCACCGTTTTGCCGAGCAGGTCGAGCAGGTGGATCGGATCATAGAGGAGCTTGGCCTGGGGGAGAAGCCGCGCCTGGTGGTCTTTAACAAGAGCGATCTCCTGGCTGACCTGAAAAAGAAGGACCCGATCACCTTTATGAAGGTCCGACAGCAGTCGCGAAAATTAGGAGCCATCATGCTCTCCGCCAACGACAACGACTCGCTGACGCCGTTGCTGGCGGAATTGGAGCGTCGCTTCTGGGCGTGAGCCGGTCGCTGTTTCCAATGAGCCCCGAAATAGCAGTATCTTAGTTAAACTGCCAATGATTTCTTAATGTTTCTGCCTCCAGCTCCCCCCATCAGTTTGATCTTCTCGGATTGACATCGGCAGTCGCTTTCACTATACTTACCCATCCTGCGAGACGGTTTTTTATCGCCGATCAAATGTTTCGACCGTGAAAGGGGGCACTAGGGATGAGCGTTCACCGAATCATTCGTCTTGTTCTGCTGGCCTTTGCCTTTGCAGCCCCTGCAGCGGCGACCCAATTCGACAGCAACAACTACGGTCGGCTGCAGGCCCAGGGCGAAAGCCTATCGTTGAGCCTCGTATCAGCCAAGCCCGCCAGCTCCTCCACCCAACTGGCGTCTCTCTCCCGCGAACAGCAGTTGCACCAGGCCCTTGAACTCCCACCATCGGAGATCTTCGTCCAGAACGAGCAGGAAATCGATTCTTCCGACTTTGAACTGGTGATCCCGGAAAAAGAGCTCCCGGAATCGGATATCCCGCTTACCCTGAACAACAAGGTCGAATTCTTTATCAATTACTTCCAGACCAGCGGCCGCAATGCCTTCAGCCGTTGGCTTTCCCGCTCGGAACGCTATATCCCGATGATGAAGGAAGTCCTGAAAAAGAATGGACTTCCCGAGGATCTTGTCTACCTGGCAATGATCGAGAGCGGCTTCTCGCCGCACGCCTATTCGGTAGCAGCAGCGGTCGGTCCCTGGCAGTTCATCTCTTCCACCGGCAAGCGTTACGCGCTGCGTATCGATCCATGGATCGACGAACGCCGCGATCCGCTCAAATCCTCCATTGCCGCCGCCCTGTATCTCAAGGAGCTTTACGACCTGTTCAACAAGGACTGGTACCTGGCAGCGGCCGGCTATAATGCCGGAGAGAACAAGATCCTCCGCGCCATCGACATGTACAACAGCCGCGATTTCTGGCAGCTGACCAGGGGTTCTTACCTCAAGCGCGAAACCAAGGATTATGTCCCCAAGCTGCTGGCAGCGGCAATAATCGCCAAGGACCCGTCCCGTTACGGCTTTGCCGACATCGCCTATCTCCCGCCGATAGAGTTCGATACCGTTGCGGTGCCGACCCGTACCGACCTTGAACTGGTGGCCCGCCTGATCGGGGTTCCCTACCAGTTCCTGAAGGAGTTGAACCCGGAACTACGGCGCTGGTGCACTCCTCCGGATTATCCCGGCTACGAGCTGAAGCTGCCCCTCGGCAAAAAAGCCCTGTTTGAGGCGGAATATGCCAAGGTGCCGGAAAATGAGCGGTTCACTGAAAAGATCGTCTATGTGCGCCATAAGATGACGCGCAAGGAGACCCTTGCGTCGGTTGCCAAACGCTTCAAAACCACAACGGAAAACCTGACCGAGCTCAACCATCTCACCAAGAAGAGCCGGCTGCGGGGCAAAGCGATCCTGGTTCCTGTAGTGGCGGAAAACGCACCGGCTGCTGCTCCGCCGGAAGAGCGCAAACCTGCGCTGGCCAAGTCCTTCAACAAGTATTACACCGTCAAGAAAGGGGACACCATCCGTTCCCTGGCCAAGCGGTTTAATGTGTCGGAGCGGATTCTCTCGGCATGGAACAACATCAAACACAAAGGCAAGGTTGCCTTGAAGCCGGGCCGCAAAATCATCATTGCCAAATATGTGGAAAAAAATGGGGAGATGGTTGTTGCCGGCGGTTAGCATCGGTAATGCGACTTCCATCACTTTTATACTGAACGGTAAATATTCAAGTTTCTGAAAGGGTTTATTGATGTACAACATTATTATCTCCTGCGCTGCTGCTATTCTGGTATTTGTCATTCTGAAATTTGCAGCCGGCCTGCACTGGTTTATTGCCATCTTTGTCGCTCTGTTGCTGTTTATGGCCCTGTTCTACTTCCTGTCGCGCTACATCATGAAGAAGGTCACCGAAATCATGGATTCGGCCACCAAGGATCTCCAGGGACAGCGGGTTGAAAAGGCGATCCGGGAACTGAAGGAAGGCTTTCGCTACGCAAAGTGGCAGATCTGGCTCGATGGCCAGCTCAACGCCCAGATCGGCAGCATCTATTACATGCGCCGCGACTTCTCCAATGCCTTTCCCTACCTGGAAAAAGCCTTCTTTAAAAACTGGGTCGCCATGGGGATGCTTGCCGTTACCTACATGAAGAGGAACAAGAACGACAAGATGCGCGCCACGTTTGACAAGGCAGTACAGGCATCCCCCAAAGAGCCGCTTCTCTGGAGTCTCTACGCTTATTGCCTCTGCGAAATCGGCGATAATGCGGGAGCCAAGGATATCCTGGAAAAGGGTCTGAAAAAGATTCCGGGCAATGAAGCCATGAAAGGGAACCTTTCGCTGCTGGAAGAAGGGAAAAAGATGAAAATGCGCCAGTTCGGCGACATGTGGTTCCAGTTTCACCTGGAGAGCGTCGGTGCCTTGCAAAAGCACCAGATGGCGGCAATGGGCGGAACCAAACGCAGAGTCATCAGGAAGTAACCATGGGCAGGCCTTTTGTCCCGGCCTGCTCCTGTGATCATGAACCGGGCCTGTGGGAGTTCCTCAGGCCCGGCTGAAAACACCATTATTCCCGAAAGGGGCTCTTCCATACGACTCGTTTTGCCTCTTCTCACTTTGCCGCGATTGCAGCCTGTCCCCAGAGGGCGACTGTACGGCACCCCAGCCTCGTGCTTTCCCTCATCCCACGTTTTGACTTTTGCCTGCCACCTGCTAATATTTTCTTAAACGGACGCTCGCATGGCTGATCTGCTTAAAACCATTTCAGTGCTGGTGCTGGTCTTAATCCTCCTTCGCAGGCGCATCTTCATCGGAACGGTCATGGGGATAGCCTCAACGCTGCTGGCGCTCCTCTATCTCACCCCTGTGTCCGTATTTCTGGGCTGCCTGTATCGGGCCATCCTCTCGCCCAATGCCGTAGAGATGACCGGGATGCTGCTATGCACGGTAATCATGGAAAATATCATGAGAAAGAGCGGCGCCATGGCGAGCATGGTTGAAAATGTCTCGGAACTGTTTCCGGACCGTCGCTATGTCATGGCAGCGATGCCGGCAACGATCGGATTGCTCCCTTCCATCGGCGGAGCGCTGTTTTCCGCCCCCTTGGTCGAGCAGGCGGCGCACGGGGCAGCACTTCGACCGGAGCAGAAGGCGTTCATCAACTACTGGTATCGCCATATCTGGGAGTATATCTCCCCGCTTTACCCCGGCATTATCCTGGTTGCCGGGATGACCGGTTTTTCCTTCCGGGATATTGCCCTTGCCAATCTTCCCTTTGCCGTGGCCGTCACCGTTCTCGGCATTCCGTTCTGTTTCCACAAGATCGCGGCGATCCGGGGCGAGGCGGGCGCCGCCGGCAGGGTTGTGGCCGGCACCAATTTCCTGAAGGCAGTTTCTCCGATCATGCTGGCCATGGGGTTGGTGGTCATCGCCGGGATTAATCCGCTGCTGGCCATGTCTGCTGCCGTGCTCGCCCTGTTGCTCTGGCACCGCTACTCTGCCGCCGCCATCCTGGAGACGTTAAGGGAAAGTGTTTCCCCCAAGGTCCTGCTGCTGGTGGCCGGAGTGCTCCTGTTCCGCGAGACCCTGGAGGCTACCGGCGCACTCAAGGGGGTCTCCGGCTATCTTGCGGCGAGCGGCATTTCGCTACTCCCGCTGATTATCCTGATACCGTTTCTGGCCGGCATCATGACCGGGCTCACGGTCGGCTTTGTCGGAATAACCTTTCCGTTTCTCCTGCCGCTGCTGGCTGCCAATGGCCAGTCCATGCCGGAACTGGTTGCCATAGCCTTCGGCAGCGGCTTTTGCGGGGTCATGCTGTCACCCCTGCACCTTTGCCTGGTGCTTTCCGGCGAGTATTTCAATGCCGATTTTGCCAGAGTCTATCGGCGATTGCTGATACCGTCCGCCCTGGTTCTGGCTCTCGGCCTACTTGTCAATTATCTATTATTCTAAGGAGGATTCACCATGAAGAACTGCAAAATAGCACTGTTTCTGGTCTTGACCCTGTCACTGGCAACGGCTGGTTGTGTCTCAAGCGGCAAATACCAGCTCAAGGAGCAGGAGGCGACCCAACTGGGGAGCGATCTGGCCGATCTGAAGCAAAAGCATGCCGCGCTCAACAAGGAAAACGATGCGCTGAAAGGTGAAGTCGCCAAGCTGAAGGGGAACGTCGCGGGTTTGGAGAAGGACAAGGCAAAGCTGACCCAGGACAACAAGGAGCTGAACGATCTGCTCAAGGCCAAGTCTGACACCCTTTCCAAGAATATCGCCGAACTGCGCCAGAAAATAGCTGACCTTGAGGCGGAGAACGGTCGCCTGAAACAGGAGATTGCCAACCTCCAAAAGGTCAAGGAGGATGAGGTCAAGAAGGTCAGCAAGACCCTGGAGGAGATGACCGACAAGATGAAGGAGCAGATTGCCAAAGGCGACCTGACGATCAGGGAACTGCGTGGCAAACTGACTGTAGATATGAAGGCAGCAGTACTGTTCGACCTGGGCAAGGCCGAAGTCAAGCCGGAAGGGATCGAGGTGCTCAACAAGATGGTCGATACCTTCAAGGGGTTGCAGGACAAATACATCCGGATCGAAGGGCATACCGACAACAACCCGATAACCGGCAACCTTGCCAAGACCTATCCCACCAACTGGGAGCTTTCTGCGGCCCGGGCGATCAATGTCACCCGCTACCTGCAGCAGCAGGGGGTAGATCCGAAGATCCTCTCTGCTGTTGGCTATGGCGAATACCGGCCGAAACCGGATGCAGACAATGCCACCAAAGAGGGGCAGGCCAGCAATCGCCGCATTGAGATCATCCTGGTAAACCGCGACGAAACTGCTGCGGCAACCTCTGCCCCCCAATAAAGGGGGCAGCCATGACAAAGGATCTGAAGCATAAAGGGAGCGGCGATAACAAAAAATTCGCGATTCGCCCATTTTCCGCCATCAAGGGGATAGCAGTCGAAAAGCCCGGCCCTGAGCCGAAACCGGTGGTAACTTCGGTGAACAAGCAGCAACCGGGCAACCAGGCCGAAGACGACCTGTTGTTCCTCACCGAGATGGCCGGGGTGACCAGGATTCATCGCCACGCCAAGGCGCAGCAACCGGCGGCCAGAGAAACCGCCCAGGGCAAACCGGTGGCGCCGGTTGAGCCGGACGAGAGCAGCCTGTTCCTTGAAGCACTCAAGGAGTTGAAGCTTGACGTCAGCTTTAGCGATAACGTCCCCGAGGATGACACCCCGGGGCCGGCCCGCAAAATTAGTCGCATGCGGCAGTTGCGCCGCGGCTCAATACGGTTGAATCTGGAGATCGACCTGCATGGCCTGACCCGCGACGAGGCTATCGACGCCCTTGCCTCTTTCATCCCGGCTGCTTGTAGGCGCGGCCAGCAGGCAGTGCTGGTGATAGCGGGCAAAGGGGCGCATTCGCCGGGCGAACCGGTGCTGCAAGGGGCTGTGAGCGATTGGCTTGCCACCAAAGGTGGCGAATGGGTGGCAGAGTTTGCTCTTGCCCCCGATACTCTGGGTGGCGAAGGCGCCTATGTGGTGTTTCTCAAGTCCGGAGGCAGGCAATAATTTCTCGGAATCACGAAGCTACAGGGGGATGGCATGGATAGACGGGATTTTTTGAAGACCGCCGGCATGGCAACGCTGGCATTGCAAGTGGCGCCGCAGGAATTACTGGCGGCCCCGGGGCCGCAAGTGGCAGTTGCCGAGGGGAAAGACTACGGTAAAACCACGCGCAATGCGGTCAATGCCTTGGGTGGCATGAAGCACTTTGTCAAGCCGGGCAATGTGGTGGTAATCAAGCCGAACATGGGCTGGGACCGTAACTCGGAACAGGGGGCCAACACCCATCCCCAGGTGGTCAAGGCGCTGGTCGAAGAGGCGCTGGCGGCAGGGGCGAAAAAGGTCAAGGTATTCGACCGGACCTGCAACGACGAGCGGCGCTGCTATGTCAACAGCGGCATCGAGGCGGCCCTGAAAGGGATGAAGAACGTCGAGCTCAAATACCTGGAGGAAGAGCGGTTCAAGAAAGTTGCCGTGAACGGCAAGGCGCTCAAGGAGTGGGAGCTATACGGCGAGGCCCTTTCGGCCGATGTCTATATCAACGTGCCAGTAGCCAAGCACCACGGCTTGTCGAAACTGACCCTCGGGCTCAAGAACATCATGGGGATCATGGGGGGCAACCGTGGCAGCATCCACAAAAATATCGATGTCGCCCTGGCCGATATCAATGCTGCCATGAAGGTGCATCTCACGGTGATCGATGCCACGCGGATCCTGACGGCCCACGGCCCGCAGGGAGGCGACCTGAAGGACGTGACGGTGCTGAACAAGGTCATTGCCTCCACCGACACCGTGGCCGCGGACGCCTATGCCACCACCCTGTTCGGCATGAAGCCCGAAGAGATCCCGGTCACCGTGGCAGCCTACAAACGCGGCCTCGGCGAGATGCGGCTCGACAAGATCAAGATACTTAAGGTGTGACCGGCTTATAATGTTTCAATTTCACAATGAGTCCCACAATACATCGAGAATTGGTTGGCTTCGAGCAGCCGTGCTTGGCGCTAATGACGGAACCATTTCGGTCGCAAGCCTGGTCGTCGGTATTGCTGCCTCTGGAGCTCCGAAGAATAGCATCTTGCTTACCGGAGTGGCCGGTCTTGTCGCAGGAGCAATGTCAATGGCGGCCGGCGAGTATGTCTCTGTTCAATCGCAGGCAGATACTGAACTAGCTGACATTGAAAGAGAAAAGCAAGAACTGGCGGATGACCCGGAGAACGAGCTCTCAGAATTGACTTCAATTTACGTGAGCCGAGGCCTTGACGAACCGTTAGCGCGACAAGTAGCAGAGAAGCTTATGTCTGATGATGCTCTTTTGGCCCACGCCCGCGATGAACTAGGCATTACGGAGACTCTACGGGCGCGCCCGGTTCAAGCAGCTTTCGCCTCTGCGATTTCATTCGTTATTGGTGCCATTGTCCCGATCATAACCGTGTTGCTTGCGCCTGCCGCCCTGGTTACTGAGATTTCCTCTGTGATTGCGCTGCTCACTTTAGCCGGTCTGGGGGCAACCGCTGCATATGCCGGTGGTGCTCCTGTGGCCAAGGGTGCAATTCGTGTTGCTTTCTGGGGAGCACTTGCAATGGGTCTAACCGCTGGGGTCGGCAAGTTCTTCGGCGCGGTTGTATAACTCATTGCAATACGGCCCAACAAGGTTAGTGACAGGGTAATCCGCACATCGCTCAGCGTTGTGCTTAAGTAAGCCATAAATAAAGCCATACAAAAATATGGTGACTCGGCACCCTCTAGCCCCTCCACTCCACTATCCGCTCATTCATGTCTCCTGAATTTATTCCTGAATAACTCGGAAGTTTCCAGAAAACCAGTGGCGGTTCAGTTGCTGCACCGTCAGGCGCAGCAGCCTTGCGCCGGTTTCCAGATAAATAATTTTTTTGCCAGCCTGCTGATCGTCCCATGGGGCGAGCGAGCTTTTTGCAGAATCTGCTTTCGGAGATAATGGCCCGCCGATGGTAGGGATAACCCCATCTTTCAATTTTCCACAAAGCCGCATATAAGTATAAAATTTCTAATAAGTCGGGGCGCGCGCCTGCATGATTCGTTTTATGAAAAATGAAGATTTGACCCTTGTAGGTTTTTGTTTAAATACTACGAGTTTTTCAAGGACCTGATATAGGGAAACTGTTCAATTACGAGTTATACAATGGAGAGAGAAGATATGAAAGCCATAGTGAGAATGATTAATCCGAAGAGAGGCATGTACGCAGCAGAAATCGAAGAAATGGGCGAATTCGTGATCTTCGAATTACTGGATTCTTCTGAGCCAGAAGTCGGGGACGTTCTAAGTCATCACGATTTCTACAGCATGGGCGGCGAATCCTTCAAGAACTTGACCCAACATTGCGACATCGATGTGTTTGTTGAAAACGTGTGTGGGGCAAATCTAGTTCGCCAACAACTTCTATTCTAACGGTCAGGAAACATCACTGGAGGAGATCATGTCTCACGATTTGATGACAAAATGTGAGCAGAAACGACTATTCAAGATTAATGATGAAAAAATCTGGAAATGGGTGGAGGTCGAAGTTTCTGCATTAACTAGCGGAGAACATAATAATATTAGGTGTGTCCATTGTCATGGCCGCGTCAGAGTTCATAAACAAAATGTAGAGCATGGCCCAAAAGATCATGTCGAACATCGAGTAAAGCGAGATTCAGAGTATTGCATAGGGGGGCACTATTTCAAGGGCGAGCACAAAATGTCTCCGGACCCAGTGAATTAGCTCCACCGCTGTAGATGCATAACCAGGCGGCGGCACACAGGCGCTGACGCGCTGGTGCGCCCCCACGCGTTGGACAACGAAAAGAAAGATACCCATGAAAAGATTGATTCTTATCGCCTGTATGCTCCAAATTATCGTCCCAGGTGCTTTTGCCGCTTCTGCCAAAGAAGAGGCACGAATCGTTGCCCTCGTGACAAAAGCATTCAAAAACAAAGATGCAACAGTCTTATCCGACTTATACTGCTGGGAAGGCGTTACCAAAGAGGAGCACGACGAAACCTTGAAAAGGGATAAAGAGCTCGTAAAGAGTGGCCAAGTTGAAAAAGTATCAATCATCAAGGCAACCAAAGAAGATAATGAAGGCTATGTTCATAACAGCGTGAAGTACGGGCCAAACCTTAAGATTATCAGCAATGTAGAAATAAAAATGATTACCACAAAAAAAGACGAAAGCACATGGTCCTTCCCGCTTGGAGAAAAGAGTGGCAAATTATATATCGTCCTTCCGAAGCGGGTGAAATAGAGCCCAACTACGCGCGGCAGACGGTCGGCTTACGCCGCCGCTGTGCTCTCTGGCGTTGGTATCTTGCCTGGAGGAAGTCACTGCGGTCGTCACGAACTAAGATAAACAATTCGATGTTTTTGTGTAAGGCGCCTTGACCATGGGCCAGGCACAATCGACAATTCAGCGCGATTCTTTATAGACCTTGAAATCAGGAAATTGTCGTGGCGATTTTACGCTGCACGGGAAAAGGGTTGAACTTGACGTACTTTCTGCATCAGTGCTTTTTCGGCAGTTTTGAGGTCGTAGCTAGTCTGTAAATTCATCCAGTATGTAGGCGTTTGGCCAAACACCTTGCCAAACAGCAGTGCCAACTCTGCAGTAACTGGACGTGTACCTTTGATGACATGCGATACCCGCATCGGCGAAACGCCGATCGCTTGAGCGAAGGCATTCTGAGAGATATTAAGCTCATCAAGTATTTCTTTCAGGAACACCCCGGGATGTATCGGAGGAAGCCCGTTTGTAATCGCCATGGATTTTCTCCTTAATGGTAATCGGTTATTTCTACTGCCGTTGCTTCGCCGTTGGCGAATGAAAAACAGATGCGCCACTGATCGTTTATTCTGATGCTCCACTGCCCTGGCCGATTGCCGGACAGAGCTTCAAGACGGTTCGATGGCGGCATAAGCAAATCCGAAACTTCGCGTGCACTGTCCAACTGCGCCAGCCGCATGATCGCACGAACAATAATTTCCGGAGGGAGCTTTTTAGACTTTCCCGTTGCAAAGAGCTTTTCAGTTTCTTTGTTTGCAAACGATACAATCATGGGTCAACGATAAACAATTTGTTTACATGAGTCAAGGCCGGAAGTACAAAAACCGAGGATCCAACTAAGTGCAACACCGGCTCATGCCGGAGCTCTATCACAATCGAACAGGTTTGGCGGGATAATCGGGATTCCTGCCGGGAGAGAGGGAAGCAGCGGTGAACGCTCCGGCTGCACCGATTCATTCAAGCGATCTGTTGCCACGCTGCCGGTGGTGGGCTATACTCGCCCCAATCGTATTTCAGAACCGGTAAGGCATCCGATCATGAACCGTTCGCTCAAGACCATCCTCGATAACCTGTACGAAGCCCGCTCGCAGGCCCATCTCAACAACGACCCGCTTTCGTTCTGCCACCGCTACCAAGATCCTAAGGATCAGGAGGTAGCCGGCCTCATCGCCGCATCATTCGCCTATGGCAACGTCAAGATCATCCTGAGAAACCTGGAGCGCATCTTCTCGGCAATCGGGCCGGAGCCGCGCCGCTTCGTGGAAAGATTCGAACCTCGCTCCGGACTCGCACTCTTCAGCGGTTTCAAGCACCGATTCAATGACAGCCGCGACCTGTGCGCCCTGCTGTTGGCTGTCCGGCAAATGCTTACCGAGGCCGACACCATCGAGTCGTTCTTCCTCAAAGGATTTGCTCCTGACACTGCCGGGATTGCCCAAGGGATGGAAGCCTTCGCCGCCAGGATCCTGGCCATGGATTATGCCCCGGTGTTCGGAACTGGCGGTATCCCCAAGGATTCGTATTTCCCGTTTTTTTTCCCCTCACCTGCCGGAGGGAGCGCCTGCAAGCGGCTCTGCATGTACCTGCGCTGGATGGTGCGCCCGGCTGACGGCATCGATTTGGGTATCTGGCAGGGGTTGTCACCGGCACAGCTTATCATCCCGGTGGATGCCCATATCCACAGGATCGGTCGATATCTCGGGTTCACCCAACGCAGGCAGGCAGACTGGAAGGCCGCCCAGGAGATAACCGCCGCACTGGCGTTACTCGACCCACAGGACCCGGTTAAATACGATTTTTCCATCTGCCACCTGGGAATATCCGAGGGATGCGGCAAGAGCGGCAGAAACGCCTGCCTGAGCTGCGACATTGCCGGGATCTGCAGCGGCATTACTAAAAACTAACTTGCTTTTTTCGGCAGTTAGTGTCATAAAGTAACGTTTTTAGACGGGCAACAAAGCCCGTCTCTTTTTTTTGCCAAAGCACCAGAATTGAAAGAAACAGGGATTTCCCAGGAGAAAGAGTAATGCAAGAGCTAATCCGCAACATCGCCATCATCGCCCACGTAGACCACGGCAAAACCACCCTGGTTGACGCCATGCTGAAGCATGCCGGGGTTTTCCGGGAAAACGAGGCGATCACCGAACGGGTCATGGATTCCAATGACCTGGAAAAAGAGCGGGGGATCACCATCCTCTCCAAGAACCTGTCGGTGCATCATGGCCGTTACAAGATCAATATCGTCGACACTCCAGGTCACGCCGACTTCGGCGGCGAGGTGGAGCGGGTCCTGACCATGGTCGATTCAGTGTTGTTGCTGGTGGACGCCCTGGACGGCCCGATGCCCCAGACCCGCTTCGTGCTGAAAAAGTCCCTCGACCTGGGGCTGAAGCCGATCGTAGTTATCAACAAGATCGACCGTCCCGGCGCCCGAGCGGACGAGGTGGTGGACATGGTGTTCGACCTGTTCTGCGAACTGAACGCCAATGACGAGCAGCTCGACTTCCCGATCGTCTACACCAGCGCCAAGATGGGCTATGCCAAACTGGACATGACCTCAGAATCCACCAGCATGGAGCCGCTTTTTGCCGTGGTCGAGAGTAATGTTCACCCGCCAAAGGGTGATGCCAAGGCACCGTTCCAGCTGCTGGTGACCAACATCGACTACAACGACTACATCGGTCGGATCGCCACCGGCAAGATCTATAGCGGCAAGGTCAAGACCGGCGAAACCCTGGCCCTGATCAAACAGAACGGCGCCATCAGCAAAGGTCGGATCAGCAAGCTGCTCGGCTACGAAGGGCTGAAGCAGGTGGAGATCCCCGAGGCCGTGACCGGCGACATCGTCACTATTGCCGGATTTGACGATGTCGGTATCGGCGAGACCCTGGCCAGTGCGGAAGCGCCCGAGGCACTCCCCTACGTCGCCATTGACGAGCCGACCATCAGCATGAACTTCATCGTCAACAACTCTCCGTTTGCCGGTCGCGAGGGGAAAATGGTCACCTCCCGCAACATCCGCGAGCGTCTCGACAAGGAGCTGCGTACCAATGTCTCCCTGCGGGTCGAAGATACCGACAACGCCGATACCTTCAAGGTTTCTGGCCGCGGCGAACTGCACCTCTCGATCCTGATCGAGAATATGCGCCGTGAAGGGTTTGAAATGGCGGTCTCCAAGCCGGAGGTTATTTTCCGCGAGGTAAACGGCAAGAAACTGGAGCCGATGGAATACCTGGTGGTGGACGTGCCGAGTGAGTTCCAGGGGGCGATCATCGAGAAGATGGGGCCGCGCAAGGGGGAGATGACCTCCATGCAGCCGATGGGCGAGTTCATCCGCCTGGAATTTGTCATCCCGGCTCGCGGCCTGATCGGCCTGCGCAGCGAGGTGCTCACCGATACCCGCGGTACTGCCGTTATGACTCACACCTTCCACGATTACGCCCCGTACAAGGGCGAGATCCCCGGCAGGAAAAACGGTGTGCTCATCGCCATGGAGAACGGCGAGACTACCGGCTACTCGCTGGACGGACTCCAACCACGGGGGATTCTGTTCCTCGGCCCCGGCATCGAGGTCTACGGTGGTATGATCATCGGCCAGCACGCCAAAGACAATGACCTGGACGTGAACCCGTGCAAAGGGAAGAAGCTGACCAACGTCCGTGCCTCGGGCTCCGATGACGCCTTAAAGCTGGCACCGCCGCGCATCCTGACCCTGGAGCAGGCGCTGGAGTTCATAGACGACGATGAGCTGGTAGAGGTAACGCCGAAGTCGATCCGGCTGCGCAAGAAAGAGCTGGAACCGACCAAGAGGAAGCGCAAAAACTAGACCTCCTCGCATACGGAGTGAATAAAAAAGACCGCATCTTATGAACAAGATGCGGTCTTTTGCGTTTGAGCCTGAACCGGGGAATTACATCTTATGTTCGCCGTGGCCTTTAACATTCTGCGGAGGAGTCGGCTGCGCATGCTCGGTTTGAGCCATTTTCAGCGCCTCGTCATAGGTGGCGATCTTGCCGCCATTTTCCTTCACAAAGCTATCAGCCGCCTGTTTTTTGGCAAATGCCCACTTGGCAACCTTGGTCATGACCCCTTTCTTGTTGCCGCCGATGACCCAGGTGGCACTTTTCGCATCAATCAGACCCTTGGTATCATAGTCAGCCACCTGAACCGACTTGAGTTTCTTCCCCTTGGCGCCGTTCAGATCGGTAACAACGCAGTTGATGCTGCAGGTGCCGGCGCTGCTGCCATCGCCATAGGCCACCAGCATCCTGCTGTGACTGAACTTGGTCCGGTTCATGCCGCAATGCTTGCAGTCATCCGGAGCTTCAACCTTGTCAGCAGCGATCCCGGCAGAACATAACGCAAAGAACAGCAGAGCTCCCATCCATAATTTTTTCATCACTCATCCTCCTCTGATTGTGTAATCGGTATCCAATAATAATGGACCCTGGGCCAATGTCAAAACTTGTACTGCGCGGTCAGGTAAAAGTTACGGCCGTTTTCCGGAACCTTGTACCCTACCCCGCCGACAAACGGGTCGCGGGCGTAGGAGAGATGGTTGAAGTAATACTGGTCGAACAGGTTATTGACCCCGGCGTAGACCGTGAATCCCATGCTGGCATAACCGGCCTTAAGATCAGTGGTGGCCCAGCCGGCGGTTTCCTGCTCATTGAGCCCGGGGTCGGTCCGGTCCTGCCTGCGGGCCATGTTTTCCAGCAGTTCAATGAATGCAGTGCCGTTGTCGTAACGAAGCGAGATTGCCCCTTTCAATGGCGGGATCTCGGCAAGCGGGCGGTTGTCGGTCTCGTTTTCGGCCTCAACATAGGACAAAGAGCCACGCAGGAAGAGATCGAGCGGCAATGCCACCTGGCTGCCGAGTTCGGCCCCCCACATGGAGGCATCGATATTCTGGTAACTCTTGAGAGTGGGCGAGGCTTGGTAGAAGTTCACATAATCGGTCAGATCGCTGTAAAACAGGGAGGTATTGACATAAAAACGGTTCGTTGCGTATTTAATGCCGATATCGGCCTGGTGATTCACGGTCGGCTTCAGACCTTGATTGCCGCGCCACACCGGGGTGCCCGGCAGATCAAGGTAGAGTTCCTGGGGATCGGGGGTGCGGACCCCTCGGCCCAGGCCGGTAAAAAGCTCGACTCCCTTGACCGGCTCATAGGTGAGCTGCAGGTTGGCGCTGACTTCGCTGAAGTCGGTACTGGTCCCGGCAGCCACCATGGTATTCCCCTTGCCGGCCTCAGCCCAGGTCAGGTCACCGCGCACGCCACCTTTTAGTTGCCACTGATTGCCGATGGGCAGCTCATATTCGGCAAACATGCCAAGGTTGTCGATAGAGACATCCGGGATCAGGGCATGATCGCGGTAGGCAAAATACATTGCCCGCTGATTCAGCGCATCCCAATTCCTGTTGTAATAGTCTAGGCCGCTGTTGAGCGTACCGGGACCAGCGGCAAGCGAGGTCGTGAATTTAACGCCATACACCTGGGTTTCGGCATCGGTCTTCATCGAATAACTGCGGGTGACAGCCATGGACGGCGTGGAACTGAAGCGGAACCGGTCGTCCATGACATGGGCAATCTTGTCCCAATATGCCTGAAGCTTGAGATCCTGCACCAGCGGGGAAATCTTCCGCAGCCGATAGCTCCAGTTCAGGCGGTGCGTCCGGTCGTAGTCCGCATCCATCTTCAGATAGGGGTAAAGGACATGATCGGCATCCTGATAGCTGTAGCTGATTTCACTGCGGGAGTTGCCAGTCGGATTAAGGCCGAATTTCAGCCAGCCGCTATTGATTTCGTATGCCGTGGCATCGATTTCCCCAGGCTTGTAGCGGTTTGCGCTGCTTGCCGGATAGATATCGGTTATCAGCTTGTGATTGCCGGCTTTCGGCACCCCGGACTGCTTAAAAGCGTATCCCAGCAGCCCGTCATACCGCTCTGAACCATACGAGCCGGTAGCCGAGGCGTTCACGTTGTTCCAGGAACCGTAGGTGAGGCTCAGGTCCGAGCCAAACCCTTGCCCCGGCCTCCTGGTCTGGGCATCGATCATGCCGCCCAGCCCTCCCGGATTTTTCAGGTCATAGGGGCCCTTGACAATCCTGACCTGTTCGATCTCGGCAAAATCAAAATGAAAGGACGGCGGATCCATGCGTGATGGGCAAGCGCCATGGAGACGAACGCCGTCGACAAAGACATTGATATTGTCTTTCTGAAACCCTCTGATTACCACGTCATTGGCGATTGCCCCCTTCCTGACGCTGTTGATCCCTTCAACCTGCTTGAGCGCTTCGCCCATATCTCTGGCCGGACTTTCTCTGACTTCGCGGATGGTGAGGCTCTCCTCCTGTGGCGGTTCTTTGCTGCCGCGCACCGTGATTTCATCAAGCAACTGTTGTTCGGCGCCAAATGCCTCGACTGAAAACATGGCAGCAAGCACTAAGCACCATTTTGCTGTAGTAGTTACCTTCATATAGCCACTCCTTTGCATTAATTAAGTAAATGTTCATCTAGGTTGTCAATGCCGCAATCCGGCTGGGCGCTGCGGCAAATTTCCGAGTGCTCAGGGGTCTGCAGCTGCTCCGGTATTCTCTCGACAACGCATCTGCAACCACTTCCATAAGCTCAGCAAGTTCAACACGTGTCTCATGGATGATTTTCCCGGCATCTTCCGGCAAAAACGGCCCGCGGTACAACAGTCCTGCTTCCCGGAACAAGCGCACTGCTCTTTTGTCATCACCTTGAGCCATAGCCGCAAACCCATTGCAGGCCGCATCCCGGAACAGCCGGGCATCAACAGTGACAATCCCGGGATCCAACCAGACGCCGCAGTTGGAAACAACTACCAGATTACAACCGACCACCTCCCGGAACATCTCAGCAAGCAGTCGCAGTTCATGGTTCAAATCCTGCCGAACCTCGGCATCGGGCGCGCCATTGCCAATAACCCGACAGAGCCGGTCCCAATGAAGATACTCGTCCATGGGACAAAGAAGGGCAGAGAAGATAGCTCTCCCTTTCTCTGACGGCCATTTCAGCTCTAGTCTCCGGGAACCTTGAGACATGCAGAATCCCCCGAGGGACCTAACTAATATATTTTCAGCTGTGGTTTTCATAACAATCCTCCCGCCGATCATCCAGCAATCAGCGCCAAGTGCCTTACCACCAGTACCAGTCACCATGCACCCTGCGAACAGCAAAAGAGAAATGCCACCAGGCATGAGGCAAAACTCCGCCAGGAAAGTAAAGTCTGGAAAATGATGGCGTACCGATGACGCACGCATGCGGATGCATTGCGACCGTTACTCCAGTCAGCATAGAATACCTGCAGATTTTAAACGGGCATAACGACTTTCGGCGGGGGCTCGGGTGGTTCGACATCTCGGGAATTGAATCGAGAGGAAGGGGGTGTGGCGGGCAGTTCCTCATGGGGAGAAACCGGCAACCCGGAGAAGGTAAAGGGGATGAGATCAAGCTTGTCGTTACCGGCAAAGGTGATCAGCCTATCGCGCCCGCAAGGGCTACCGCATTTATAGACAGTCTGCCGTTTCTTGTCAGTCAGTTCCGCTTCCTCTCCAGGCGGATTACCAGCACTGTCGCCACCAGCGGCACAGCACGAGAATTGTGGTGGCGCAGGAGCTTGGCGAGCCGCATCGCAACAGTCGGAGGCAGCAGGTTTAGCCTTGACTGCCACGTTAGGGCAACAGGTGTGGGAGCCATTGGTCGCCGGCAGGACCAGCAGCTGCTTTTGCCGGCAACAACAGGTTCCGGCAGCCCTGCTTGCGGGAGAACAGCCGTCAATGTCGCAGTCGCCGGAACACTCTCCGGTGACAACATGAACGATATGGGATGATTTCATGGCGAGCGGCGCAAGCGGGGTAAGGGCAATCCCGAAATACAGCCCTGCCAGAGCAAGCGCTATCATCCACCGATAAGTTGTCACCCTGAAAAATCCCGGCATCGTCTGGATATCCTTGTAAACAGTTTTGACATTAAGACACTATACCTGTCCATTTTGTCGACAGTGCTGTGAAAACGCCAAGAAATTACATAGAAATAATGATCTGCTTTAAATACATATCAAGTAACATGCCATAGCATAGGTTGTGCAAATCAGAACAACCAGGTATCGGGCAATTGGTTCAACCTTTAAGTGCTTGCCGTTGACAACCCGGCGCAAATCCTCTAAGTTACCGATGAAATAAGACCTTGGAGCAGCCATGAATATTTTATTAAAGTCCGGCATAACATTGTGGGTAGTGATCGCCATTTCCGGTTGTTCTTCAACCCAGACGGTCGTAAAAAGCGCTGCAGAGTACTTTAAGGAGGGGGAACAGGCTTACACTGAGAAGAATTACGAGGAGGCGATAACACTCTGGAAAAGAGTCAAAGAAAGCTACCTCTCCCCGGAACTGACGACAAAAGCAGAGCTGAATATTGCCGATGCAATGTACAACAACAGCAACTATATAGAAGCCGCAGCAGAGTACGAGAACTTCAGAAAGCTCCATCCAAACCATGAGAAAGCGCCCTATGCCCTATTCCGGCTGGGCATGTGCAACTTTCAGCAGATAACTGGAATAGACACGGACCAGACGCCGGTCTCTAATAGCGTTCAGCTGTTTACCACGTTCCTGGATACCTATCCGACATCGGAATTGGCGCCAGAGGTACGGAAAAAGCTCGATGCCGTGCAAGCAATGCAGCTTGAACACGAAATATATGTTGGCAGGTTTTACCTGCGCACCGAAAAGTACGGAGCAGCCATCAAGCGGCTGGAGGCAGCGCTGGCGAAATTCCCCAAATCCTCTGCTACTGCGGAAGCACTGCTCTACCTCGGCAAATCATATATGCTTTCGGGCGACAAGGTAAAAAGTCGGGAAATTTTCAACCGCCTGGCTGCTGACTATCCCTCAAGCCCGTTTGTGGACGACGCCAAAAAATTCATGGAAAAGAACTACTGATTATTGCCGAAACAATGTGAGGTAGGATCCGGGCAGGGCTCATCGATCAAGCAAGCGCCGGTCATTCAGGGAAGCTGCTTTCTTGCGGGATGACTTGGTTAGTTTGTCCTGGTACATGCGCTCATCTGCAAGCTTTAAGGCGTCTTCCAGCTCTTCGGTATCATGAGCCGTGGCAGCCCCCAGAGAAAGACTGAGACCGATCCCCACAAATGAGCACCTGGCCTGCTCAAGAACGTCACGAATACGGGTCATCGCTTTTTCCGCCACATGCTGCTCAGCTCCGGGCAGGATTACCACAAACTCGTCGCCACCGATTCTCGCCACGATATCCTCGGAACGGAATACCGACAACAGCACGCTGGCAGTCTGTTTGAGCACCTTGTCGCCGGCAGCATGGCCAAGGGTATCGTTCACCTCTTTAAGGCCATCAACGTCCACCATGATCACACTGACCGGGCACAACCGTTGTTCCTTCAGCCGCCTGATCTCTTCTTCAAAGAAAGCCCTGTTATAAAAGCCGGTCAGTGTGTCGTGCGTACTCATATAGCGGAGCCGCTCCTCGGCTTTTTTCCGCTCGGTAATATCCTCGCAGGCCGTAATAACGGCTACCGGCGCGCCGGACGCATCTAAGACCACACTGGAAATCAAGTACACGGGAAACTCCGTACCGTCTTTACGGATATTTACCGTTTCGCGCCTCAGGCAGGCATAATCCTTGACATCACCTCGTCGCCACTCTTTCCTGCACTCCGGGGTGGAAAAAATCCTGACATTACACCCCAACAGTTCGTCAACGGAATAACCGTGCATATCTGCTTCAGCCTGGTTGGTAAATATAATTTTGCCGGCCATATCAGCAATGGTAACCCCGACAGGAATAGTTTCGATGGCATGCTTGAGGGTTCTCAGTTCCTTCTCGGTCATAATGCGCTGACGCCGCATTTCGGACTCGGCAAGCTCCCTATGGATTGCCGGGGCAAGACGGGCAAGGTTCCCTTTCAGGATATAGTCATGAGCACCGGCCTTCATTGCCTCCACGGCGGTGTCTTCGCCGACTTTACCGGAAACGATAATGAATGGAATATCTTCTCCGCGGGACTTGACCAGCTCCAGCGCCTCCAAGCCACTGAAACCAGGCATAATATAATCGGAAACAATGACATCCCACCCCCCTCTTTCAAGGGCACCGAACATATCGCTTGAGGAATCAACTCTCTCCCATTCAGCCTCTATTCCGTTCTTCCGCAAATGCCAGAGAAGGAGCTCAGCATCTTCCGGAGAATCTTCCACCAGCAGCATTTTTATCACTCGATCAGGCACTTAAAATCCTCAATGCGGGCATTGACAAGTTTTTATATTATATCGGGATATTTGAATTTGCCTTAAATCTAAATAAAGCAAAAAAGCCTGCACTATCAAGCAGTGCAGGCTTTTTATTTTATCACAGAAACTGCTGAACGCTACTTCCCTCCAGCCATCGCATCTTCAAGCAGCTTCACGCCGTCTTTGGCGGCCTTGATGGAACCGGTCAGCGTCTCACGTGCCAGCTCCGGATTGTGGAATCCGTCGGAATTCTCAGCAGTCCAGAACTCCCAGAGCACATGGGCCTCTTCGTGCTTTTCGCGGGCCTTGGCAAGGGTTTCTTCCGCTACTCCCGACCGCTTGGCAACGGCATAGGCGTCGATAAGCTTGCCGATCCAGTATTCGGCCTTGCGCATCTTCCCTTTTGTATAGTTCTGGATAGTCTCTATCTGGTAGAGCTTTGCCTCGACCGTGTACTTTGGATGACAGCCCAGACAGGCTTCCTTGATGTGGTTTTTGGGCCTGATCACCCCATGACTGGAGAACTGCTTACCGTTCTTCCCCTTCAGCTTCGGCATGTGGCACTGATGACACTGGACGCCGGCCCTGTCATGAACGCTTCCGGCAAAGGTTTCGGCCTCAGGGTGTTGCATTTTGATCAGACGTGCCCCGGTAACGGCATGTTTGAAATCATAAAAATCCAGTTTTTTGTAATGAGCCAGCAGCTCCTTGGCGTTTTTCAGCGGCATGTGGTTGGTGCGCTGGTCGTCGTAACCCACTTTCTTACCATCCGACCATTGCGACCCGGTATTGCAGTTGTATTCGACGTGGCACTGGGCGCACATCATCCGCGAATCAGTCTTGGCCATCACGCCAATTTTACGGAACCCCCGGAAATCAACCTCTTTCAGATCAGTCTTGCCACCTTTGGCAAAGATATTACCGGACCGGTCCCGGGCAACTGCCTGAATCAGGGCGTCACGCACTACGCGCGGCTGCGTGCCGTGCGGATCGTGGCAATGGATGCAGCCAACCGGATTGTTTGTATCCTTGGCAACGTCATTGACATTGGATGTCCGGTCCCACTTGGCTTTCGGGTCCTTGTCCCCGAGGAATTTCCATTTCAGAATGTGGTCGGAGGTCTTGCACTGGATACAGGTAGGGTTTCCCGCCATTGCCGATTCTGGCAATTTGGTATTCTCCCCCTTATCCACCAGGACGTCCCAGGTCTTGCCGGGCTTGTCATAACCTTTCCACCCGTCTTTAAGTTGGTAGCGCCCCCCCTGGAAGCGGTCGACGATGAACTGGTCGGTCACCATGAAAGCATGGCCGCGCGGCTCGTTGTGCTCAAAAGTAAACCCGTGACCAGCTAAAAGTTTGTCCTGCTTGGGCGAACGACCGGTCGGAACCCCCTTTTCCTTGCGAGCAGCGGATTCGTAATTCATCTTGAAGAAACTGTCATACTGCTCCTTGTGGCACTTGCCGCATAAGGCCGCATCAATCTTGGTGACTGGCTTGACGTCTCCCATACTATCCATATGCTTCGCCAAGTTATCATGACAGGTTTCGCAGGCAAGCTTGGCATGCTTGGAGCTTTCCTTCATGGTTTTGATCTCATCGTGACATTGATAGCAGGCCTCTCTCCCCTTAGTCTCCTTCGCCGGCTTGGTCTTTGCGGCGGTCAGCTTTGACGGAACTCCCAGGCACAGTGTGGCGCCAAGGACAACAACTGCGGCAGTGACAGCTTTCTTGAGCATATTTACCCTCTCCTTTCATGGCTTGACTTCACTACAATAGAAAGACAGCAATGCACTACATAAACTATTAGCACACGCCAATTATCCTGCAATAACAAAACTAATGGGTAAAGTGTAACTGACGAGAGAGTAACCGGCATTGACGCAGGTCAAAAAAGAAGCGATCTAGCGTGCCTTTGGGTGGGCCTTGTCATAGACCTCCATCAGGCGGTCGATATTGACATGGGTGTATTTCTGAGTGGTCGAGAGTGACGAGTGGCCCAGGAGTTCCTGAATGGCCCGGAGGTCAACCCCTGACTCCAGGAGATGCGTGGCAAAGGTGTGGCGCAGGCTGTGGGGAGAAACCTTTTTCATAGTGGCCAGATTGAGGATATAGCGGTCAACGATCCGGGCAACGCTCCTGCGGGTCAGTCTGCTGCCACGGAAATTGAGAAATAGCGCCCGGTCAAGCTGTTCCGGCGGCAGCGCTTGCAGATATGCAGCTATTGCTTTGACAGCATGACTGCCGAGCGGGACGATCCGTTCCTTTCCCCCCTTGCCAAGGACCTTCACCAACCCGGCATCGAGATCAAGTGCCGCAATATTGAGACCGGTCAGTTCAGAGACTCGCACCCCTGACGAATAAAGGAGTTCAAGAATGGCCCGGTCGCGAAGAACCAGGGGTTCGGTTCCAGTGGGGGCTTCGACCAGCGCCGTAACGTCATCGATCGACAGGTGATAGGGGACCGTTTTCTCTTTCTTCGGGGTGCTGACCAGCTCGGCAGGGTTTTGTTCCATCCGCCCCTGCCTGACCAGATAGCGATACCATGACCGAATAGCTGCCAGCTTGCGACCGATACTGCTGCGGGCATGACCTTTCGCAAGTTTCGCTAGAAAACGTCTTATCAAGAGATGGCCGACCGCTTCCGGTAAAGCAGACTCTCCGAGTTCCTCCCGCACGAAACCTGCAAACTGCTCAAGATCTGACCGGTACGCTGCCAGGGTATGAGGAGACACATTCTTCTCAGTCTCCAGGTAACGGCAGAACTGTTCAATGCAGGCGTTCACGGCCTCACTCCTTACCCTTGCGCAGGTCAACAAACTGCATCAACTCATTGGCCCGGATCATGGTCAATCCTTCCCCGATTATTTCAAGGAACTCGACGCCAAAACCGTCCGGATAGTTTTGTTTCAGCCGGTCAATGCCATGATTTACCCAGATTACCTTGCCTCGGGCAACAGTCATGGCAGGCGACGTGTCAAGCAGTCGAAACGACAAGACAACGGTTTCACCAACGCTAGGCAACCAGGAAGAGGCAACATACATCCCCATGTAGCCAAGGTCAAAAGAGTGCCCGGTAATGAGCCGGCCTTCGATCTGCAAAGCCACTTCAGTCTGGAACAATACCCGCTTCCGTCTCCGGTTAATGGCATTTAGAAAACGGTGCGCCTTTTCAAGAAACAACCGCCCGTCAATCGGCTTGACGATGAAATCGTCACAGCCGGCCTTCCAGCTCTGTTCCACATCATCGGCATTGGAAGCATTGGTGACAATCATGACCGCAGTACCTGCCAGATCCGGATCGCTTTTAATCAACCGGCAACAATCGATGCCGTCCATCCGCGGCATGTTGATGTCCATGACAACCAGCGCCGGGCGCTCCCGTCGCACAATATCCAAAGCATCTTCGCCATCGGTTGCGGTGAGAATCTCAATCAATGATTGCTCAAGCAGCCGCTTCTCAATTTCCAGAAAGAGCCGCACATCGTCAACAAGAAGAATTTTGGGAATCGGCATCCGTAACCCCTAGGACACATTAAGTCACACAAAGTTTTAACAGATATCGACCGCCTTTGCCAACAGCAACAGCCAAATTACTTTGACTGTTCAGCTTTTTTCGCAATATATTGAATTCATGGAAACATGCACGGTAAGTAATATCAGAGTCGAAAACTATCACAACACCGTTGTTCGCGCCGGGCTGGAAGCGCTGCTTGCCCCGCTGGGAGGGATGTCACGCTTTGTCTTACCCGGCGAGAGAGTGCTCATCAAACCGAACATGCTCTCGGCCAAGCATCCGGACAAGGCAGTGACCACTCATCCTACGGTGGTGAAAGAGGTCATTCTGCTGGTACGTGAAGCCGGAGGCATTCCTTTTGTCGGCGATTCCCCCGGTGTGGGGGGTGTGCACCGGGTGGCAGAAAAGTCAGGAATCCTGGACGTTCTGCGAGAAACCGGCACCGAGCTGGTCGAATTCTCAGAATCCCGTGAGATGAATGGCTCCGGCATGTTCAAGCGGATACCCCTGGCGACACCTTATCTCGATGCTGACAGGGTTATCAACCTCCCGAAACTGAAGACCCACGAGATGATGACCATCACCTGCGGGGTCAAGAACCTGTTCGGTGCCGTGGTCGGCACTGCCAAGGCTGCCTGGCACCTCAAGGCCGGAGCTGACCGAGAACTGTTCGCGCGGTTGCTCGTGGAAATCTACGAGGTACGCCATCCGGACTTGACCATTGTTGACGCCATAACCGCCATGGAAGGTGACGGTCCCGGCAGCGGCGATCCTCGTTTTGTCGGGTGCCTGCTGGCAGGAGCCAATGCGCTGGCCGTTGACAAGGTTGCCGCCGACATTATCGGCATCCCCGACAAAATGAGATATGTGGAAAGAGCCGCAGAAAGGCTGGGGCTTCCCGGTGTTGCCGCAGGCTCGATAAGAGTGCTGGGCGACCAGCCGGCAGAACTGAGGGTTCCCGATTTTCGCCTACCTCATATTTCCGATGTTCAGTTCGGATTGCCCGGCTTTCTGAAGCATCGACTCAAGAGCCAGTTGACTTCGCGACCGGTAGCGATTGCAGGTAAATGTGTACTTTGTGGGATCTGCCGCGATGCCTGCCCCCCGGGGGCAATCACCATAAGCAATGGCCAACTCAGCATCGATTATCGTAGCTGCATCAGGTGTTTCTGCTGTCGGGAACTCTGTCCGCATGCCGCTTTGGCTGTTCGTGAAGGCCTGCTCTTGAAACTGGCAAAAAGGGTTTTGTAACTTGCAATAAATTTTTACGGGTTGATTGACATTCCATAAATCAGGATTATCATATAATTAACCTCAGGAAGTAATCTGAGGGGTAGTAAATTCACAGCGAAAGGAGACCTACTGAAAAATGTGGACTACAATCTATATGCTTCGCCCGGTAACCCGCTGTAAAGAAGGTTGCCCTAGTTAGCCCGCCGGTCAAGCGCGGCGGGCGATCCCAAAAGAGGCCCCCTGTTAACAATGGACAGGGGGCTTTTCTATTAGAAAGCGACAATCTTTTCGCTTCATTTTCAACATGTTATTCTCAGCTCAGCCCAAAAACTTCTCGTATCATGTCAACCGTTGTACTACAATTCCGTTAGCGTAAATATTCCCTTTTGAGGCATTAATTAATGAAGAAGGCGATCATCTGTTTAGTTGTTCTGGCAATCCTTGCCGCTGGCGGCTGGTATCTGGCAAGTACGAGAAAACCTGCGGTCTCCTATAAAACGGCAAAGATTGAGCGGGGTACGATTGTGTCCACCGTGGCGGCAACCGGCAATCTCAGTGCCGTCACCACGGTCCAGGTCGGCACCCAGGTATCAGGCACCATCCAGAAGCTCTACGTCGACTACAACTCCAGGGTCAAGAAAGGCCAGACCATAGCTGAAATCGACCCGTCGCTATTCAATGCCTCAGTTGAACAGGCCAGAGGCAACGCACTGAATGCCGAGGCGAACCTGCTAAAAGCGAAGGTAACCCTTGCCGATGCCGAGCGGACTTTGAACCGCAATAAAAAACTGCTGAGCGACGGTATTATTTCCCAGAGCGATTACGACGTAGCAGAGACGGCCACCCAGTCAGCCAAAGCATCACTCAAGGCAGCCGAAGGTAGCGTTGCCCAGACCAAGGGGGCTTTGCAGCTAGCCAGGACTAATCTTCGTTATTCGGTGATCCGCTCACCTGTGGATGGTGTGGTCATCTCCCGAGCCGTTGATGTGGGCCAGACCGTGGCTGCCTCTTTCCAGACTCCGACTCTGTTCACCATTGCTCAGGACCTCACCAAGATGCAGATTGAGACCAGTGTCGACGAGGCTGACATCAGCCGGGTCTTGGTGGGACAAAAAGCGAGTTTCACGGTTGACGCCTATCCCGAGCAGACATTCGGCGGCAAAGTTGTCCAGGTCCGGAGTGCTCCGGTCGTAACTCAGAATGTAGTCACCTACATTGTCGTGGTAAATGTTGACAACAAGGATTTGAAGCTCAAGCCGGGGATGACCGCCAATGTTTCTATTGAGGTCGGAAGAAAGGACAATGTCCTGAAACTCCCTCCTGCAGCACTCCGTTTCAAACCCAAGGCAAAGCTCGATGAAGCCAAGGATAAAAAGCCGGGTTCTTCCCTGCAGCCCGGCGGCAAGCCAGGCCGCAAAGAGAAGGGGCAGCAGGTTTACACCCTGAAAGAGAATAAACCGGTAGCGGTTACAATCAAGACTGGCATCGGCAACAACAGCAGCATCGAACTGCTGGAAGGGCCGCTCAAAGAGGGTGATGAAGTCATTGTCGAGCAACAGGGCGGCGACACCAAGAAAAAATCAGGCAATGCAATGGGCGGCTCGCCAATGGGACCGAGACCGCATTGATGGGTGAAGGGGAGCGCCAGGTGAATACAGTTATCTCGCTATCCGAGATTCGCCGGGTATTTGTTATGGGCGACCAGCAGTTTGAAGCGCTGAAAGGGGTATCGTTCGACGTTGCCGAAGGGGAATTCGTAGCGATCATGGGGGCGTCCGGCAGCGGAAAATCTACCTGCATGAATATCCTCGGCTGCCTCGACCTCCCCACCTCCGGTAGCTATCTCCTGGACAACCTTCATGTGGGTGAGATGTCAGCCGATCAATTGGCCGCCATCCGCAACCGTAAACTGGGCTTCGTCTTTCAGGGGTTCAACCTGCTGGCCCGCACCCCGGCAGTTGAAAACGTAGAGCTACCCTTGATCTATTCCGGGATCTCCGCTAAAGATCGCCGGGTTAAGGCACTGGCGGCCCTTGAGCAAGTGGGGCTTGCTGGCAAAGAGAACAACCACCCGTCGCAATTATCCGGCGGCCAGCAACAGCGGGTGGCCATTGCCAGGGCCCTGGTCAACAACCCGGCAGTGATCCTAGCCGACGAACCGACAGGCAATCTGGACAGCACTACCAGCGAAGAGATCATGGCGCTCTTCACAGACCTCAACCGCAAGGGGATAACCATTATCATGGTCACCCACGAACATGATGTAGCAGCCTACGCAGGGCGACAAATCACCTTCCGTGACGGTCAAATCATTGGGGACACAAGAAGCTGATGAACTTATTACAAACCCTGAAAATAGCCCTAAGAGCCCTGCGCACCAACAAGATGCGCTCCTTTCTGACCATGCTCGGCATCATCATCGGCATTGCCGCAGTGATCGCGATGATGGCGGTCGGCTCCGGCGCAAGCTACGTCATCTCTCAGCAGATTGCCAGCATCGGCTCAAATATAATCCTGGTCATTCCGGGTTCAACAACCAGTGGCGGGCTACGTGCCGGTTTCGGCTCTTCGCAGACGCTCACCAGCGACGACATGAAAGCGATCATGACCGAGTGTCCGTCCGTCGAGTCGGCGGCTCCCAACGTCCGCACCTCGGGGTCGGTTGTTTACGGCAATATGAACTGGTCCACCATTATCATGGGCACCACACCGGAATACTTCGACATTCGCGAATGGGGGATAGTCAGCGGCAGGTCCATGGTCCAGCAGGATGTGGACGGCGGCTCCAAGACCTGCCTGCTTGGCCAGACGGTCGCGGAGAACCTTTTCGGCGGTGATGACCCGGTGGGGAAGATCATTCGAATCAAAAAAGTCCCGTTCACAGTTATCGGCGTATTGGATCGCAAGGGGCAGTCACCTCAGGGACAGGACCAGGATGACACTATCTTCGTTCCGTTCAGAACGGCACAGCGAAACCTCATCCGTTCCCAGCAGCAGAACAGTGTCGGCGCCATAATGGTCAAGGGTAAAAGCGAGGAGTTGCTCGGTAAGGCAGAAGAAGAGATAAAGGCGTTGCTGGATCAGCGCCACCGAATCACCAACGGTAAGGAGCCGGACTATTCGACCCGGAACCTGTCAGAGATCCTGGCAGTGGCGGAGCAGTCGTCAAAAGCGATGTCGTTGTTGCTGGGAGCAGTTGCCTCCATTTCGCTGATTGTCGGGGGGATCGGTATTATGAACATCATGCTGGTTTCGGTCACTGAGCGAACCCGTGAGATCGGCATCAGGATGGCCATTGGGGCCCGTCGCAACGACATCCTGATGCAGTTCATGACCGAGGCAGTTCTGCTGACCATGATCGGTGGGATAATAGGGATTTGCATGGGCGCTGGAGGAGCAATGGTGGTATCGAAAATGCTCGAATGGCCGACCCTGATTTCGATACAGTCAGTCAGCATCGCCTTCATTTTCTCTGCGGCAGTCGGCATCTTCTTCGGCTTTTACCCGGCCCGCAAGGCTGCGCAGCTGAACCCGATCGATGCCCTCAGGTACGAGTGATCATAGCGGCAGGGTGAACCAGAAGGTGGCACCCTGGTCGGGTGCAGCTTCAGCCCAGATCCTGCCACCGTGCCGTTGGATGATATTATGGGTTATGGCAAGGCCGACGCCGGTCCCTTCGAACTCGTCCTGCCGGTGAAGACGGCTGAATACGCCAAACAACTTTGATGCGGCTGCCATATCAAACCCTGCCCCGTTATCCTTGACAAAAAACAGCAGCTCTTTCCCCTGTGCTGAACAGCCAAGTTCTATCCTTGGGTTCTGCTTGTTTCGCGAGTATTTCAAGGCGTTACCTATCAGGTTTACCAGCACCTGTTTCATAAGCACCCTGTCAGCGGTACACTTTGGCAGTGAACCGAGCACCACCTCCACACCTTTCTGATCAATCTCAGCCTGGAAATCAGTCATAGCCTCTTCAGCAAGACTCATCATGTTAATCGGCAGCAGGTTTAGCGATTGCCGCGTTACCCGAGAGAATTCGAGGATGGCGTTAATCAGCTCATCCATTTTCGAACAGGACCTGACGATGCGCTGCAGGTATTCTCTCCCGGTCTCGTCAAGCTTGTCGGCATATTCTTCGGTCACGATAGCAGAAAAGCTGCTCACATGGCGTAACGGTGCTCTCAGGTCATGGGAAATGGAGTAGGCGAACGATTCCAGATAGTGATTGGCGTCTTCCAGGGCTGTAGTTCTCTGTACCAGATCCTCATTCACCCGGCTCAGCTCCTCCATTGCCTCTTCAAGACGCTCTGTCCGCTCGTTTACCCGCTGTTCGAGATGCTGGTTCAGGTCCCTCAGAGTCTCTTCAGTGGCCATTAACTCTTCAGTCTGTTCGTTTAACAGCGTTTCACGAGCCCTTACAGCAGCCACCATCTTCTGCAGCGTCTCGGAAAGCAGAGTTATTTCCCGCGACCGTGACGAAATCGGCTCAATAAGGGCATACTCTTCATTGATCACATGGCGGGCATTATCGGACAATTGCTTGAAGGGCCTGCTCAGCATCAAGCTTGCGACAGAGCTGACGAAAAGCGCCATCAGCAGGACCGACAGCATCCCGATCAGAAATATTTTTTCTAGTGCGGCTTTAGGAGCCATGGCAACGTCGAGATCCTGAGCCACCACCAGAACCCAGTTGAAACCTTCGATGCTTACTGCAGACCCACGGTACGACTTGCCATGGAAGACATAATTACCGGAAGAGGTCTTGCCGGCGAGACTATCTCTAATTATCGGCAGGTTGCTGATATTCTCCTGCCTCTGCACGACAGCAGGATCAGGATGGGCAATTATCCTGCCACGGCCGTCCACGATAAAAGCATCGTAGGCCCTGCCGGTACTGGCGCTGTTGATGATTTTCCCGAGCTTAGCGAGGCTGAGTGTTGCCAGGACCGTCCCGTCGCCAAGCGGCGCACAAAAAGAGATGGTCGGCTCCCCGCTGGATACCGAAAGAGTCGATTGCCACAGGAACCGCTTCTCGACCACGGCTTGCCGGCAGATCTCCAATGACGAAAAATCCATACCTAGGAAATCGGCCTTGTCGACTGTGGCCTCCTTATCAAATCCGACCTCCCTGACCGTCCCGTGCCGGTCAAGCAGATAAACCGATTCAAAATAACTGTAGGAATTAGCCAAATCATCCAGAAGCGTGGCGATTCCAGCTTCCGAATGACTCTGACGAGCAAGGTGTCGGGCCAGGAAATTAAACGTTGCCGAGGGTTCCTGCAGGTAGGTGGTAATCTGGGTAGCGACCGAACGAGCCAGGGTAACACTGCTTTCGTCGATCCTCTGGATGATCTGGTGCCGAATGACAACCAATGAAATAAGGCCGATAAAGACTATCGGCAAGATGGCCGTAATCAATGAGTTGAGGAGGAATAATCGTTTAATGCCTATTAACATTGGTTTACTTGATAACCTCTTCATGTCCCTTGAGATACCGGGTCACAAACAGGTTCCGGCTGGGATCGCCATACCGGTCGAGTTTCACCTCACCCTGCAAGCCGGTGAACGATTCGATCCCCTTGATTGTGTCGCGCAACCGGGCGCTGTCCGGATTTTTCCGCAGTGCGGTAAAAATCAGCTGCATGGCGTCGTACGCAAGCGTTGCTGCAAAGGTCGGCTCGTAATGGAACCGGTTCTTGAAATCGGCGCTGAATTGCCGGTAGGCAGCAGTCTCGGATCGGCTGTTGACCGGCAGGGTGAAGATGATGTTGTCAATCGACTTTCCGGCCTGCTCGAGCAGATCGCGCTGGGCAATGCCGCATGCCCCGGAAAGGATGGTGATCTCGGGATTCACTTTGCGGATCTGTTGGGCAATATTGAGTGAATCGATGGTATTGGCCAAGACCATGACCGCCCCGGCGCTCTTCAGATCCAACTGGGCGACGAGTCGGCTGAATGAAGGTGAGGACTGAGAGTCAAAACGGATCTCGCTGGCCACAATCCCGCCCTGACGGACAAATTCGTCCTTAAAGGTATTGAACATTTCGACCGTGTAAGTCTTGTTCTGGATGTCATAGATTGCTGCCACCCTTTTGATCTTCAGCTTACGGCAAGTTTCGGCCTGGTGTTTGGCAAAAAGGGTGTTAGGCTCCATGACCCTGAAGAAAAAATCGTCCCTGCCACTCAGTTCGTTGGAACTGGCGGTAGGGCTTATCATAACGACCTTGGCATTGTTGATAACCGGCAAACTGGCCTTGGTCATGGAACTGGCCAAAGGACCCACGATGGCAACCACCTTGCTTCCGATCAGTTCTTGGGCAACCCGTGCTGCAGTATCAGGGTTCTGCGCATCATCTTTGTCAATCAGCTCGATTTTACGGCCGTTAATACCACCGGAAGTGTTTACGCTCTCTACGGCAAGGATCGCGGCATCCCTGGCGGCAACCCCCAGATCACTATTTTTACCGGTGATACTGCCGATATAGCCGATTCTGACCGGCTCTTTCGGAGAGCAGGCGATCAGTAACAACGACAGTCCTGTTAGAAGGAAACTGAGCTTGTACATGGGAGTACGACCTGGCATTCGTCATTTCAGTGTAATTAATAGCCATTAAAGCCTACAGTAAAATGACGCCACGTCAACTGAACCAAGCGGTATTCAAAGGAGGATTAAAGCGATGGAGAACTGATTTCTATGGCGCGTCTGATCCTGGAGACAATTCTTACCGCATTCACCGGCTTGGCGATAAAATCGAAAAAACCAGAGGAAAGCGCCTTCTGCTCTTCTTCGGGAGAGGCCTTGGAGGTAAGCAGTATTACCGGTATTTTGGCTGTTTCGGTTTGGGCGGCAAGTGCCCGCTTCAAGGCAAAACCATCCATCCTCGGCATTACAGAGTCACAGAGGATTACAGTAGGCTTCGAGCTGATGGCTAACTTGAGCCCTTCCAAGCCGTCCGAAGCCTGCAACACCTCAAAACCCTCACGTTCCAAGACAGCCTTTACCACATTGGCAACCACCGAAGAATCCTCGACAACCAGGATACGTAATTGCGAAGCCGGAGTCTCGGCGCCATGCAGATAATACTCCTGTATCGCGGCCCGGATCTCCTTTCCGGTGGAGAGTACGGCAATAACCTTGAGACCGGTTTTCCGTGAGAGGTTATCGACAACATCAATACAATATGGATCCGACACCGCCAGCGCCAGAACCCCGTCTTTCACCCGCAGAGGGAACACGGTATTTTCAACGGCAATCTCAGGCGGGACCAGGGTAAAAAGCTCCGGGGCAAACTGATGACCCCGAATCTTCTTCACCATTTGCATGGAGAGCTGTCGGGACAAGGCATCTGCAACTTCCTCCTCGGTCACTACCCCCATCTCCTCCAATACGGTCCCTAGTTTTTTACCGGTACCCTTCTGACGCTCCAGAGCACGCTCCAGAGTAAGTGATGAAATTATCCCCACTTCAACCAGTATTGTCCCCATCGGTTTATTCACTTATTCCCCCTGCATTTGAAGCGGTTCCGAGTCAAATAAACCGGCGCTCGTGACACCATAGGAAGCAAAAGCACCCGAATAGTCGGGTACAGCATATTTTATTTGAAACAGCCAGCAATGCCGCACGAGTTGAGACTTTGCCCCTTATCTTTAGATAATACGACATCGGAGGGGTAATTCAACAAATGAATTGTTGTAGATTTGTCTCCTTTTGTATCTAAACAATAATTTTCGACATAGCGTGCCTGGCTATTTCAGGGGCAATGTCCGGTTAAGCGGAAAATTAGAGAAACCAGCTGATCGGCGCAGCCAACCGTTCCAGCATCCGGACCAACCAGCCTCTCCTTTCGTGCTCATCCAGCAGCACCCGTCGTGAAAACCCAAGATCCCGGTCAAGCATATCCGCCACCTGAACACCGAACGAATGGCTGTCAACGATGAGATTCACTTCGTAATTCCGATGAAAACTTCTGTGATCAAGATTAGCAGAACCGATGATCGACCAGCGGGAGTCAATAAGCATCACCTTGGCATGAAGAACTGTTTCTTCCCTCTCATAGATCTCGATGCCGCCTTTCAGAAGCGTCGCATAGGAACTGCGGCTCACCAGACCGACTAACGGGACATCGTTGATTGCCGGCAGGATCAGCCGTACTCTGACGTCCCTGGCCGCGGCCCTGAGCAAAGACCTGATTACCCTTGGGCCCGGTATGAAATAGGGGTTGGCAACGGTGATACATTTCCTTGCCCTGCCGATTGCCAGCCGGAAAGCGTTATGGATGTGCGAACGGTTATGGTGCGGCCCTCCGCTGACAATGTGAACTGTAGCATCCCCTTTATTCCCTGTAGCGCTTTTTGTATTGCTTGTCTTGCACCCAGGGCTCCCTGAGATCACACCTGATTCCGCTTGCCAGGTCTCGCAGAAAAGGCGTTGCAGTTCAACCGCTGCGGCACCTGACACGGAGAGCCCGACATCACGCCAGCGCTTCCGGTCTTCACCGAAACCGGCATACTCTGAACCGATATTCATTCCTCCGGCGAATGCCCTGATACCGTCAATGATGACAATTTTCCGGTGATCACGCTTATCGAACCAGGCAATGCCACGTTTGAACGGCGGAGGATTGAATGGCAGACAAACGACCCCGGCCTGCTCGAGGCCGCGAAAATAAGAGGCAGGGGTGTCGAAACAGCCGATGTAATCGTAGAGCAGAGAAACCCTGACCCCGCGCATTGCGACATCAGCGAGGATCGATGCCAGTTCCCGCCCGGTGGCATCATCTCTTATAAGGTAAAATTCCAGATTAATGAACTGCTGGGCGTCACGAAGGGAAGAAAACAAGGAAGAAAAGAACTCCTCACCATTCTGGAGAAGTTCTACCATATTGCCATGAGTGGCAGTCGCTTCGGTGCTCCTGAGGAAACGACCGAAGAAGCGCCTGGCGCGTGAGGATTTCCGTTTCTTTGTGAAGCGGAAATGGGACATTATAAGCCACCGATCTCTATTTAGACCCTGCAATAGGCATAGGGCGCGGAGTTGCTCTCGCGCCCAAGCGATGAGAGTCACTCACATCTTAAACCGAAACTACTTCTTTTACACCAGGTACCTTATCTTTCAAGGTTCTTTCAATTCCCATCTTCAAAGTCATGGTAGACATGGGACAGCTGCCGCAAGCACCCTTAAGGCGGACTTTGACAACACCGTCCTCAGTAACCTCAACCAACTCCACATCACCACCGTCAGCCTGTAGCGCGGGGCGTACCAGATCAAGCGCACTTTTAACTTCTTCAAGCATCGTACCGTCTCCTTTGTATTCGTTATTGTTCCGACTTTACTTGCTTTCTTTCGTTGCCCCCGGTACTCCTGGGCTGGTGAGGGGCATCGGCTCCAGAATCTCGGCCAGCCTCGCCTCAGAAAGAATTCCCTTCGCCAAAGCCACTTCCGCAATACTGCGCCCTGACGCAACTGATTCTTTTGCTACTTCCGCTGCTGCCATATAGCCGATATACGGGGCAAGAACCGTTGCCAACCCCAGCGAATCCTCAAGATAATGGCGACACTTGTCAGCATGGGCAGTTATCCCAGTTATACAGCTTTCAGTGAGCTTATTTATTGCGTTGGCAAGGATCTCCATGGCAAAGAGCAGATTAAAGGCAATTACCGGCATCATGACATTGAGCTCAAGTTGTCCTGCCTGGGCAGCAAGAGTCACTGTTGAATCAGCGCCGATCACCTGAAAGGCCACCATATCGGTCATTTCCGCCATTACCGGATTCACCTTTCCCGGCATTATCGAAGAGCCGGGCTGTACCGGTGGCAGGGTTATCTCGTCAAGGCCGGTGCGGGGACCGGATGCCAGAAGCCGCAAATCGTTTGCTATTCGGGCAAGGGTCACGGCCAACCCCTTGAGACTGGAGCTAAGCGATACGAAGGGATCCATGTTCTGCATCCGTTCGACAAGGTCCTTGCCCCGAGACAGCTTAAACCCTGTTTCAGCAGCAAGCCCGGCGACAATATGATCGATATAGGCAGCCTCGGCGTTCATGCCGGTCCCGACCGCCGTACCGCCAATACCAAGCTCCTGCAGATCCGGCATCGCCCTGCGGATACCGGCAAGGTTGCCATCAACAGCCTTTGCCCAAGCCGCAAACTCCTGCCCAAGGCGTATAGGGACGGCGTCCTGTAAATGGGTTCGCCCTGACTTGAGGATGGTGTCGAACTCCAGGCCTTTTTGGCGCAAGGCTGCTGCAAGATTTTCCAGGCATGGACCTAGGCGCTCAACCTGTTTGAGACATGCCAGGCGCATCGCAGTAGGAAAGACGTCGTTCGTTGATTGCGCCATATTGACATGGTCGTTGGGGTGAACCAGATCATAGCTGCCGCGCGCCCCGCCCAGAAGCTCCGCGGCACGGTTGGCCAGCACCTCGTTGGCGTTCATGTTATGAGAAGTCCCGGCGCCGGCCTGGAAAGGGTCAACAACAAACTGGTCTGACAGCTCGCCGGCAAGCAGTTCATCCGCAGCCCGGATAATTGCCCGTCCTATGTTTTCATCCAGGCGGCCGGTTGCCATATTGGCGCGAGCTGCACATTTTTTGATTAAAACAGTGGCCCATACCAGCGATGGATGAGGTCTCAACCCTGAAATCGGGAAGTTTGCCACCGCACGGGCTGTTTGCGCCCCATAATATGCATGTTCCGGAACTTCAACCGTTCCCAGAGAGTCTTTTTCGATACGATAGGTCATGTCAGCCCTTGGCAATCGCCTTGTGTTTTTCCGTGATCATCTCAAGCACTCTTGCTCTTCATGCAGTAAGGTCCCGTAAGCTTTTGCAGCAGGATCAAAGGTTTTCTGCTCAGCCCTCTGAGGTTTACGTCTCAGCGCGCAAGATGGCATCTGTTCGGCTCGCTCATGAAGGCCCATCACAAAACATATGTTTTTAGCGACAGAAGGTCTTCCCGGCAAGAGACCAGATGCACCGTAGCTCCCAAGCTTTCCGGCAACCGGAGATCGATGTCAAAACGATCTCCCACAAAAAGACACTCGGAAGGGACTCTCCCTATCTCGGACATGATTGCTTCGATCGTAGCCTTGTTCGGTTTCGGACACCAGTCATCTTCAATGGTAAACACTCTCTGGAACAGGTGACTGACTCCAATTGCTTCCATGATCCGTGCAGAAAGCGAGACATTATTGTTCGTATAGATATAAAGCGGGAAAACTGCGGCCAAGGATGTCAGCAGGGAAATTATCGCCTCGTCTCTGCCAAGATGGGCTTCCGGAACGATCTCCGCAGCAAACACTCGGTGCAGTTCGCGCAGATCCCCGCCAAGTGTTTGGCAGGCCACGCTGAGAGAGGCCTCCAGACCATGAGCGTTGCTCAACCGCTTCCGCGTATCCCTTATAAGCTCCCAGGCCGAATCCTGGTCTATCCCTTTGATAGTAGAGATATACAAAGCGGCAACTCTGCCGATCTCCCGCCCCAGAGAGTCTGCGAAGTAGAGGGTGCCGTCAAGATCAAAAATACCGGCTCTGATCATCACAGACTAACCGACTCAGTATTTTTGAAGATACTAGTCACAGCAAACCGCTCCAATCTCTCATACAACGCAGCTGAGGGTTATCCACCCCCTTAGACTGAACAAGAACCTGAAAGGTATCGCCCATGCCTCCTTCAGGAAGCATGAGCTTCTTCAGAGCGAGCCGATGACGGATTTTCTCTTCATCGCCGACGGCACGGGCCTCAAGCTCTATCAGCTCCTGGATTATCCCACCCCCCATAAGGAAACGGTACTGTTCTCCGAACCAGACCGTGGCAACACCTGCGGCCTCACCAGCCTGCATAAGGGTGGTGAAATCCACATGCGTGGTGATATCCTGCAGTCCAGGGTTAAGATATGGGTTTTCCTCGAGAGTGTGACGATAGTAACAAAGCAGAGTCCCGTTCATCCTGCCGGGCCGATATAAGACCTTGGCCGGAAAACCGTAATCAATGGTGAGAATAAACCCCTTCTTAAGGCATGATGCCGCAGCTGTGATCCAAGCAGGGGCGGCAAGATTGACTTCGGCGCGCTGACCCGCCACCAGCGTCGCACCGACCCTCTCAAGACAAGCGGCTATTGCCGGGTTTGACAGCTCGTCAACCTGCTCGCCGAGTTCGCCAGCGACTGTTACCACATAAACTTCCTTGAGCCCCCCGCCAGTCTGCTCGACCAGATGCACAGGAAACGAGTCGATCAGCTCATTGGACAGGATACAGCCTATTACCGAAATATTGCCGGAAAGGAGGTCGTCGGGCGTACTCCAGGCCAGCTTCCCCTCATGCCCAGCAAGTTTTGCCGCCTGAGCGTCTCGCAATGACGGTTCTTTTTCGATAAAGCGATAGGTAACTTTCGGATAAAACTCCGGTGCCACCTCAGCCAGGGTGTCCATTATGTCGAGTGCCAGCTGACCGCCACCGGCACCGGCCTCAACCAGGTCAAAGGCGTCCGGCATGCCAAGGCATTGCCACATCTGCGCAAGCTCCTTGGCAATAACCCGGCCAAAGGCCTGATGAACATTGCTGCTGGTATAGAAGTCTCCCTCAGCCCCAACCTTCCGCCCTGGTGAGGTATAATACCCTAAGCCAGGCTCGTAAAGACATGCAGCCATGTATTCGGCAAAGGTTATCCTGCCCTTTGCGGCAATCCGCTCCTTGATGAGCTTTTCCAGTTCATTTTCAGTATGTTCTGTCATAGTATGGTCCAAGCGATATTTTATAGACCATGACCCCTCTTTTGTCAATTAAGGAGCAGCCTTGGCCAGCATTGAACATCGAGTCATGGTGACAGATCGGGTTTTGCGTGATAGCATTAACACCAGACTTGAATCTCAATTTGATAAAGCTTTCAACACAGCATCCGATACATGATAGTGAAATCGAGCAAAGGGGATCCAGATATGATCCGAAGATATATTTCAAAGATAATTTCAGCATCACTTCTAGCGCTGACATTTGCGGCACCGGTTCACGCCAAGCGGCCAGGCCCGCCAGAGGTCTTCAAAATTATGGGAGACTCGCCAGCCCTGGCATCGGTTATTTTCCCGCTCAAAGAGGCATTCCAGAGCGAAAATAAAATGCAACTCCTGGTCATAGAGGAAACGACTCCGCTCACCGGCCTGCAGGAGGCGGACAGAGGTATCGGCGATGCCCTTGTCGTAGCCATGCCATTTGATGAACTGAACCGGCTCGCCGCTGACTCTGGCATGATCAGGCGCAACAAGTCACTTACCCAGTTCTCCGTACTTGTGAATGAAGTGTCTTACAAAGTCATAGTCAACCCTGCGAACCCGGTCAGCAAGCTTTCGGCAAAAGAGCTCAGAAGGATTTTTTCCGGCAGATACAAAGACTGGGATGATGTGGATGGAACCAAGGGTCCGGTTTCCATCGTCTGGGGAGAATGGAGCACTGGCGCCTCATGGGTACTCGCCAGCACTGTCATGGATGATGAGCCGATAATAAAAAATATGGTCCGGGCAGAAAGCATCTCCGAGATTATTGCCAAGGTTGCCCAAGATCCACGGGCCATAGGAATCGTGCCGACCAGTGGGTTAACACCTGCGGTCAAGGCGCTGGAAACTCCAGAGCTGAAAATCGAGGGGCCGATTATCCTGGTTACGGTCGGCTTCCCCACTTCCAAACATTTTCAGCTGATGAAGCTTATTAAAGGGGAAGGACAACGGCTCGTCGGTTACTGATGTTACTAGACGAAGTTAAAGCAGACTCCGCTTCTATCGGCAATAGATCGCCGTAAGCCCTGAAACCGCCTTGGTTACCATCTGTCTGAGCTCTAGCGGAGCAATAATTTCAGCATGCTCTCCATATGAGAGCACCCACGAAACAATTTCCAGCTTCCCTCCTGCAGCAAAGGTCAATTCAATACCACCATCATCTCTATCCTCAAATCGCTGGCTTGGGTGCCAGATCCTTCCCTTTACAGCATCCGCAACAAGAGGAGAAAAACGTATCTTCACCTCCATTGCCTCCTCGGCCACAATCCCAAAAGCATCACGCAGGCGATCCTCCGGCTGATAGTCATCTGGAAGCTCAAACCGCTCTTTTTGGATTGATACGGAAACTATGCGGTCCAGGGCAAAGGTCCGGAACGCATTGCGGTTGTGAGCGAAGCCCAAAAGATAAAGCCCGCCCTTGTAGAAAGCCAAGGTATAAGGATCTACGGAATAAACAGACGCGTGGTCCCTTCCTGACGCGCGATAACTTACCGTCAGGCGATTCTGGTGCACGAGCGCATCCCTCACCTGCTTGATGATCTCCGCATGGCCACTATAGTCGTGTCGCCCCTGAAGCAAAGGAATGGCAACGCCGGCAATTCTCTCAAGGTGCGCGGCAAGGCGCGGCGGCAGCACCGATCTTACCTTGCGGAAAATAGCTGCCATTTCCTCAGCAAATGGTGTCCCATGGAACAGTTCTGACTGGCTTCTCAGGAAATACATGGTTGCCAGTTCCTGAAGCGTAAAATTCACCGGGGGAACATCTTTGAAACGGGTCAAAAACCGGTAAACCTTCCGACCGCTTTCCCACTCCGATATCAGCGGATACCCGGCCTCATGAATAGCATTCAGGTCACGATGGACCGTTCTTGCGGTCACACCGGCCTCTTCGGCCAACTCCTCAACAGTCATGCCGTGGCGAGCCTCGATAAGCCTTATGATGTCATGCACTCGCGCTGCCTGGGAGTAGCGCTTTGCCGGTTTACCTCGGCCCATATTGATCCCCCTACGTCTAATAGCTCTACCGACTGGCCAAATGACAGAAATCTTAACGGCAGCATGCCCGATGTCAATTAACTAAGCTATGTCAAACCGCAGATCGATGAACATACATTAATTCACATAGCCCAATGGAATATTTTTTGCTTGAGTATATTTTAATTATCTACTCATAACGATAAACCACTAAGCCGAAGCAATTCCGAACCAGTCCGCTAAAGGGGAAAAAGATGAACAAGTGGTATATTGCACTTTTGGCCATGGTTGCCTTTTTCACAGTATCAGCCGGCATGCTTGACAATCTGAACAAAGATGATGATGCCGTTGTCAAGGCATGGTTGAGGGTGGAAGCAGCCTATCTCCAACGACTCGCTCTGCTCGGGCCTTATCTTCAGAAAGCAAGCAGTCAGGTGGACAATTCCGCAGAACTGGCCGCGCTGGCCCAATCTTTCAGTTCTGCCACAAGTGGTACGCCAAACAATCCCTCAGACCTTAAGGAAATAGCCGTTTTCAAGGAAAAACAGGAAGCCGTTACCGCAGCCCTGGCCAAACTGGTTGTCTCTCAGGATCTATACCCCAGGCTCATGAAAGATCCGGAGTTCCGCACCATCCATAACAGTCTTGACAGCATTGAAAACCGGATATCTTCGGCAAATGAGGATTACACCCGCACGCTGCATGAGCATGCCGTCAAGAAGCAAAGCCTGATCTACAGAGTTGCCGACCTTTGGGGCCCTGACGTTATGCCCAGCCAGCCTAGTTCTCAGCAAAAAGCCAAGGTGGCAGTTGTCGTTAATCGCGGAGTCCACATCGGCTCCGCAATCCCACAGTGTAACCAGTTAACCATCGCCTCCAACTGACTGCCCCTCGCAACCACCCTGTTTAAGCGGAAGCACGACAGTAAAAGTGGCCCCCTCTCCCGCGGTGCTCTCAGCATAAATGTCCCCACCATGGTCCCTCACTATGCCATAGGAAACAGCCAGCCCCAATCCGGTGCCACCCCGTTTCGTTGAGAAGAATGGAGTGAACAGCTTTTCCATCTGTTCTTGAGTTATTCCGGGACCGGTATCTGAAATCGTGACTCGGCAAACACTGCCTTCCGTATCCTGCGAAAAACCGATAGTGAGAATGCCCCCCTGCGCCATTGCCTGCAGACCATTTACGATCAGATTGGTGAAGACCTGCCGCAGTTGGTCCTCGTCACCTTCCAGATGCACCACGACATTCCGGTATTCCCTCATCACCTGATAATTGTCCAGTTGGAGCTGATGGTGAACAGTGTCAAGAATCTCATCCAGAAGTCCTCCCAGCGACAATTGCGCAATACGCTTTTCAGTGCCCCTGGAGAAGACAAGCAGGTTACGGATGATTCTCTCAATCCGGGCAACCTGGCGCATTATGGTAACTACCTCATCACTGTTTTCGGAACCAACAGGATTCGAGAACTGTAACAGTTCGGCATTTCCCCTGATAATAGCCAGCGGGTTATTGATTTCATGGGCTACCCCGGCGGACAACATCCCCAAACCAGCCAACCGCTCGGAACGGGCCAGTTCCGCCTGGGCTTCCAGCAACCGCGCACCCTGGGCTTCAAGTTGCGCGGTCCGCTCAACCACCTTCTGCTCAAGCGTTCGGTTCAGGGTCAGGATCTCTTCTTCCCGCACCTGCAGCCGCTTTTTCATAACATTAAACTCATTGGCCAGAGAAGCGATCTCATCTTGGGTATCAACATGAATATCCGGAAGGCTTTCCCCTGAGGCAATCCTTCTGGCCCCTTCTTCCAGTGCCTTTATCGGCCGGGAAAGACGCGAGCTTATCCACGCCGAGGTGCTGAAACCAAGCAGGGCAACGAACATGATGACGCCGGTGAAAATGGCATGAATGCGCCAACGAACCTCCAGCAGCGGTTGTTCCGGCGTGCCCGCGTAGAGGGCGCCGACAATGCTGTTGTTGATATCGCGAATGGGCTCGTATGCAGACAGATGCCAGGCATTGTAGACAAAAGCCCTGCCGGTCCAGTTTTCACCCCTGATAATTTCGCCATACACCTCTTCGGACATGCGGGTGCCGATGACCCGGGTGCCGCTTTGATCAATGACGGTCGTAGCAATCCGGACATCATCCATAAAGATGGTCGCATTGCCACTTCCCCCCTCGCCCCGATCGAAAACGACCCGGCTTATCCTTTCAACCAACGAGTTGTCCCCATTGAGGAGCTTTCCCCCATATACCGCGCCAACAGTCCTCCCTGCCGCGGTCTTGAGCGGAGATGCCGCCACGATAAACATTCCCCGGTCTTCCAGTTTCTTGGCATAAGTCCTGGCGTGCGGAGTGTCCTTGACCTGCACCTTCATCAATTCGGGAAGGCCAGGATTTTCCTTACCAGCCACATCAGCCGCAATAACCGCCACACCGCTGTATGCCGCCCCACTAAGGGCCTTTTCGACAGATTGGACTGTTGCGAGAGAATCCCCGCTAATTCCGGGGTTGGCAGCACGGTACACGACCATGCCGTAACGGTCGACAACCGTCAAAAAGGCAAGGCGCTCATTGCGAAGGATTCCATGCAACTGAACAGCTATCGAATTGCTGGTTGCCTTTTCTACAGAGTCAGACAATTCGGGCGAGAGGCCGGTGAGCCGGATGATATCTCCGGTCCGGGCCTGTTCGGCAAGAAACAGTTCATGTGCCGCATTAAGGTCGGTTTTGACTTTATTCTGTGCCTGGGCAAAGATCCTGGTGGTAATCAGCGTTGCACCGATTATCCAGCAGAGAGTTATGGCGACCACCAGCGGAACCATGGTGGCAACAGTCAGTTTCAGGCGAATAGAGTAACGGAGGCTTTTCATGTATTGCCCGGATCGGTAAGGTCATATTCAACTATTTTGCGATCGAGCGTCTTGCGGGAAATTCCTAAGATCTCGGCAGTCCTGCTCTTGTGGAAACCGGTCTCAAGCAAGACCGAATGGATGTGACGTCTCTCTATCTCATCCAGCGGAACCAGCTGACCAGCTTGCTTCTTCAGTCCGTCGCCTTTTCTGGCCCCTACCGGCAGCAGATCGGCAGTGAGGGTATCTGTTTTGGCCAGAATCACCGCTCGCTCAATGACATTTTCCAGCTCTCTGACATTACCCGGCCAGTCGTAATTCATAAGGGTACGGATGGCCTCATCTGAAATCGAGCGCACCATCTTTTTCATCCGGGAGGCGTAGATGGCCAAAAAGTGCTGGGCGAGTGGCTCAACATCTTCCACCCTTTCGCGAAGCGGCGGCAGCGGAATACCGATAACATTAAGCCGATAAAACAAATCCTCCCTGAAACGTCCTTCTTTTACCTCCTGCATCAGATCCCGATTGGTTGCGGCAACGAACCTGACATCAACGGAACGCGGCTTAGTGGAACCAACGACAATAAACTCCTTCTGTTGAATAACCCGCAGCAGTTTCGCCTGAATGGCCTGGCTGACATCGCCGATCTCGTCAAGAAAGAGTGTGCCGCCATCCGCCTCCTCCAGTAGACCTTTCTGGCTCATCACTGCCCCGGTAAAAGCACCGCGCATATGACCGAACAGCTGACTTTCTAGTAGAGTATCCGAAAGGGCCGCGCAGTTTACCGAAACCAGTTGTTTCCCCTTTCGTGAGCTGTTGTCATGAACCGCCGTGGCTATCAGCTCCTTGCCGGTACCGGACTCACCAGTAACCAGGATGTTTGCGTCGCTTGCCGCTACCTGGAGCGTCAGGTCGTAAACAGCCCGAAATGCCGCGCTCTTGAAAACAATCGGCCCTTTAGGCGAGGCCAGATGCAGCTCCTCACGCAGCTCGCGATTTTCGCGAGCCAGGCGGGCGTGATCAAACAGACGTTCCAGGACCCCCAAAAGCTTTTCCTTGGGGAATGGCTTGGTAATGTAATCATAAGCCCCAAGTTTGATGGCATGCACGGCATCATCTATCGTCCCATGCCCGGTCATCACAATAACCGGGATATCGGGGCAGCGGCGCTTCAACCGCTTCATCGCCTGAATCCCATCCAGGTCCGGCATTCTCACGTCCATCAGCACCGCATCGCAGCCGGACCGATCACTGGCCTCAAGTCGGGTCAGCAGGGAAAGGGCCGAATCGAACGCCTCGAACTTATAGCCGTTGACCTTCAGAAGCTTGCCCAGGAACACCAGAATGTCTTTTTCATCGTCACAGATGAACACTGTTTTCATAAATGGACCCTACCTTCCCCTTGCATCAAAACGATACAATATGGGTCAAAATGATGCAACAACCATTTCATTTTGGCACATATCTCGACACTAGCAAGGAATCATAAACCATTAATTCCGGCAAGTTCCGCAATATACACAAACATGGCACACTGGTTGCCCTAGTGGATTGATTTTCGTTTACATGTAGACATGTCTACACTATATCAAGGCTGTTCGGAGGGTACATGGCAGAGCAAAACAGTGCTTCCGGGGTATCCCGGCGCGATTTCATCAAGACCTGCGTTACGGTTTCGGCAATGCTCGGTCTGCCGTTCGGCATGGTCACCAGGATTGCCGAAGCGGCACAGAAGGACGACAACCGTCCTGCGGTAATCTGGCTTCATTTCCAGGAGTGCACCGGCTGTTCCGAGTCACTTCTCCGTTCGACGCATCCGACGATTTCCAGCCTGATTCTGGACCTGGTATCGCTCGACTACCACGAAACTCTGATGGCCGGATCCGGGCACCAGGCAGAGAAGTCACTCCATGACTCAATGCTGGCCAACAAGGGGAAATACATCCTCGTGGTCGAAGGAGCCATTCCAACCAAAGAGAACGGCATATTCTGCAAGGTGTCGGGAAAAACCGCCCTGGAGTCTCTGCAGAAGGCTGCGGATGGAGCGCTTGCCATTATCGCCATCGGCACCTGCGCCAGCTACGGTGGAATCCAGTCAGTAGGACCGAACCCAACCGGAGCGGTCGGGGTCAAGGACATTGTCAAGGACAAGCCGATCATCAATATTCCGGGCTGTCCGCCCAACCCGTACAACTTCCTGTCCACGGTACTGTACTACGTCACCTTCAAGAAACTTCCGGAACTCGATCCGTTGGGACGCCCCAAATTCGCATACGGCCGAAAGATCCACGAGCATTGCGAGCGCCGTCCTCATTTCGATGCCGGTCGTTTTGCCAAGGCATACGGCGACCCGACCCATGCCGAGGGGTACTGCCTCTACAAACTCGGCTGCAAAGGCCCTGCAACCTACGCCAACTGTTCGGTGCAGCGCTTCAACGATGTCGGGGTCTGGCCGGTATCGGTCGGTCATCCCTGCATCGGCTGTACGGAACCGGATATTCTGTTCAAGACCGCTATTGCCGATAAAGTCCAGATCCATGAGCCTACGCCGTTCGACAGCTATGCACCGGTTGACCTCAAAGAGAAAGGTAAAGGACCGGATCCTCTCACTACCGGGGTAATCGGTCTTGCAGCAGGAGCGGCAATCGGCGCCGGCGCCATGCTTGCCCGCAAGCTGCCGGATTCTCCGGACAAAGAGGAGGAGACGCATGAAAAAGACCAGTAGGCGTCAATTCCTGAAGGTAGCGGCAGCAGGTGCGGCAATCCTGACAACAGGGAAGGCATCTGCTTCCGAAATGCACCAGAAGGTCAACAACAACACCCTGTCAATGCTTTACGATGCGACGAAATGTGTCGGCTGCAAAGCCTGCATGGCTGCCTGCAAGCGCGTCAATGGCGATTACGGCAGTTTATCATACGAACGGGCCTCATTTGACCCGGATGGTCTCTGGGATGCCCCCCAGGACCTTACCGGCAGCACCCGAACCCTGATCAAGCTGTTCAAGGAGTCGGAGCGCGACTGGTCCTACGTCAAGTATTCCTGCATGCACTGCCAGAAGCCTTCATGCGTATCGGTTTGTCCGGTTGCGGCCATGACTCGCGATCCGCAAACCGGAATCGTAGATTACAACAAGAATACCTGCATCGGCTGCCGTTACTGCCAGGTCGCCTGTGCCTTCAACATCCCCAAGTTCCAGTGGGACCGGGCCCTGCCCCAGATCGTCAAATGCGATCTCTGCAAGAACACCAACCTGCGCCAGAAAGGGATCACCGCCTGCGCTGAAGTCTGCCCTGCCGGGGCAATCAGCTTCGGCAAGCGTGGCGACCTCCTGGAAGAGGCCCAAAAGAGACTCCGTGAAAATCCCGGTAAATATCTGAACCATATCTATGGTGAAAAAGAGGTGGGCGGCGCCAACCATCTGTATCTGTCCAGCATGCAGTTCAACAAGCTCGGCCTGCCGGTACTGAAAGACGAAGCTCCGGCAGAATTTTCGGAAAAGATCCAACACACCATATACAAAGGTTTTATAGCACCGGTAGCCCTTTACGGGACCCTGTGCTGGATTGCGGTCAAGAACATGCGCAAGCACGGCCCGGAAGAGACGGATCATCATAAAGATACTGACAAGCAGGGGGGTGCCTGATGGGCCACGGCGAGTACCAAAAACATGAGGCAAAAATATTCACCCCGTCATTTATCGTTCTGTTGGTACTGACACTGATCGGCTTCTTCCTGGTAGCATTGCGTTTTATCAAGGGGATCGGGGCAGTCTCGAACATGAGCGACGGTTATCCATGGGGTATCTGGATCACCTACGACGTGGCAACCGGCACAGCCATAGCCTGCGGCGGATACGCCATGGCGATCCTGGTCTACATCCGGAACCGGATGCACTATCACCCGATGATCCGCTCGGCAATCCTCACCAGCATGTTCGGTTACGGCCTTGCCGGCTTCTCGGTCATGGTGGACGTTGGCCGTCCATGGAACGCCTATAACTTCTTCATCCCTTCCCAGTGGCAGGCAAACTCGGCAATGTTCGAGGTTGCCCTCTGCGTCATGGCCTATACCACGGTTCTGGCCATTGAGTTCCTGCCGGCGATCCTCACCACTCTGGAAAACACCAAGTGGGAGAAAGCGCAGGCCATCATTGCCTGGCTCAACCCCAGGATCGCGCCGGACAAGGAAGCGCTTCAGCAAAAGCTCGATTTCGTCAAGGCAGGCGCTGCCTGGCTCAAGCCGCGGCTTGACAAGGTATTGATATTTATCATTGTTCTCGGCATTACCCTGCCGACCATGCACCAGTCATCACTCGGCTCCCTGCTGCTGATCGCCTCCACCAAGCTCCATCCGCTCTGGCACACCGGGTTCCTGCCGCTGCTGTTCCTGATCAACTGCATGTACATCGGCTATTCAATCGCGATTCTCGAATCGGTCATCTCCTGCTACGCCTTCAAGCGCCCGTTCGAGACCAAGGAACTCTCCGGGCTGGCAAAGATCATCCCCTGGCTGACCGGCATCTGGCTGAGCGTTGTTGTCGGCGATCTTGCCTGGCGAGGCCAACTAACTAAAGCCCTGTCATTCGACTTTTACTCCAGATTCTTTCTGCTGGAGTTCTGCCTGATCGCTGCCGGGTCGTTCCTGCTGTTCAGCAGCAAAAGGCGTGAGTCGATCCGCTGGCTCTTTGTCTCCGCCGCCCTGATTGTGGTCGGTGGCGCGCTTTACCGCTTCAACGTCTACCTTATCGGCTTCAATCCTGGTAAAGGGTGGCGTTACTTCCCGGCCCTGGCAGAACTGATGATTACTGTCGGCATCGTTGCCTTTGAGATTCTCGGCTATCAGGTGATCGTAAAGATCCTGCCGGTACTGCCGCGGCTTCATACCAGGCAACAGCTTGACGCTACCAAAGAAGCAGCTCAGAAGGCATAACAAGCAACCGAACGGCATAGCAATTCGGAACGAATACAAAATCAGCGGGCTAGTAAAAAGCACTAAGGATCAAAATAGCGGGCATCGCACGATGAGCGCAACAACCCGAATGGGCTTTTGATGAAACCGCCAAAGGAGTGATTAATGGCACGCATAACCCTTGACCCGATAACCAGAATTGAAGGTCATTTGAGAATCGATGTTGAAGTTAACGGCGGCAGCGTCAATAACGCATGGTCATCAGCCCAGATGTGGCGCGGCATAGAGACCATTCTTCAGGGGCGCCCGCCCCAGGATGCCTGGATTTATGCCCAGCGCTTCTGCGGGGTATGTACCACCGTTCATGCGATCTCTTCGATCCGCGCAGTTGAGCATGCCCTGAAGGTTGAGGTGCCGCTCAATGCCCAGTACATCCGCAACATCATCATGGCCCAGCATTCAGTCCAGGACCATATCGTCCACTTCTACCACCTCTCGGCTCTCGACTGGGTGGATGTAGTCTCGGCGCTCAAGGCCGATCCGAAAAAAACCGCCCAGATTGCCCAGAGCATCTCCGACTGGCCAGGGAACAGCGAAACCGAATTCAAAGCAGTGAAAGACAAACTCAAAGCATTAGTTGACACCGGCCGACTCGGTATCTTCTCCTCTGGCTACTGGGGACACCCGGCAATGAAACTGCCGCCTGAGGTCAATCTGATGGCGGTGGCCCATTATCTGAAAGCGCTCGACTACCAGCGCAAGGCAGCTCAGGCTGTTGCCATCCTCGGCGGCAAGAACCCCCATATCCAGAACCTCTGCGTCGGCGGGGTAGCAACGGCGATCAACATGGAAAACCTCGCCACCATCAACATGGAAAAGATCGCTGCCATGCGAGCGCTGATGGTGGAGACCCGCGATTTCGTGCAGCAGGTTTATTATCCTGACATGGTGGCCATTGCCTCTGCCTACAAGGAGTGGTTCAAATACGGTCGTGGTGTGGTCAACTATCTTGCCGTGCCGGAGATGGCCGAAGACACCAAGAACACCAAGTTCGCCCTCCCCGGCGCCATTATTGCGAATGGCGACGTCAAAGGGGCCAGGGTTATCACCAACCACCAGGATCTTGATCTGATCGCCAACATCAAGGAAAACGTAGCGCACGCCTGGTACGAAGGGAACGGGACGCTCCACCCCTGGGAAGGCGAGACCAAGCCGAAATACACCGATTTCCAGGACAACGGTAAATACAGCTGGTGCAAGGCACCCCGCTTGAACGGCAAACCGGTTCAGGTCGGCCCTCCGGCACAGCTGCTGGCAGCCTATGCCGGCGGCAACGCCAAGGTGAAAAAGCTGGTGGACGATACCTGCCGCAAGATCGGGGTGGGAGTAAACGACCTGCACTCCACCATGGGCCGGCTCGGAGCCAGGGCGGTCAGGGCGCATCTCATGGCTGATTACTCTCTTGAATACCTGGATAAGCTGGTGGAAAATGTCGGCAAAGGGGATAAGGTTTACGCCAACCATACGGAAATCCCCAAGGGAGACTTCAAAGGGGTAGGCTTCCATGAGGCGCCGCGCGGCACACTTTCTCACTGGATCGTGATTGAGAACCGCAAGATCAAGAACTACCAGGCGGTTGTCCCTTCGACCTGGAACGCATCTCCTCGGGACGACAAGGGGGTCTTGGGGCCATACGAGGCGTCACTGGTCGGTAACCCGGTAGCACAGGCCGACAAGCCGCTGGAAGTGCTTCGCACCATTCACTCTTTTGACCCGTGCATCGCCTGTGCAGTCCATACCATCGATCCGGAAGGCAAAGAAATTACGAAAGTAAAGGTGATGTAACCATGAAAACCCTTGTCTTTGGCGCGGGTAACCTGCTTCTCTCTGATGAGGGTTTCGGTGTTCACTTCATCCAGTATCTCCAGAATCATTATGTTTTCACTGAAGATGTCGAACTGTACGACGGCGGCACGCTGGGGATCATGGTCACCCACCTGCTTGAAGAGGCCGACCGGGTCTACCTGGTTGATGTTGTAGACACCAAAGGGGAACCGGGCGATGTCTTCCGCTTTGAAAAGGAAGAGTTCCTGCTGGGCAAACTGCCGATCAAGATGTCTCCGCATCAGATCGGCATCCAGGAGGTACTGACCCTCTCCGACCTTCGTGGCAGAACCCCAGATACGGTAACCTTGTTCGGTGTCATCCCGGCGTCCTATGAGGCAGGTGTGGAGCTATCGCCAATTCTGGCCACCCTGCTGCCGAAACTTGCCGATACCGTGGTTCAGGAGCTGAGAGCCGCAGGCCATGAAATAACAGACATCCCATAGCTACCACGGGAGTTGCCAGGGCTAAGTTCCCTGCAACTCCCGTCCTTCTTCTTTTCACCATGTCATCTCCTCGTTTCCTCCATTACGCCTGCCATCGTCTCTTGCCTTATGAAATGGCCTCTGCCGCAACTTAACGAATAAGCAGCTGTTTATTGTCCTTTTCATCTTTAGTTAAGATTGAACAATCCGATATGACCACTATGCGGCGCTACCTGCATATTTTGCTTTTCCCATAGCACCGGCATGGAATCAGCGCACGGAGGACAATCATCGTGATGGCATTATGGAACTGGTATCTGAACATTAGCATCAGGAACCGACTCATCATCCTATGCACCTGCTACAGCTTCTGCATAATTGCCGCAACCATTGCCGGGACACTGCACTCACTGGTGCTCCAGGGTGCTGCTGCTGCCCTGTTCATAGGGCTTGGCGCCATATTCGGCGGCATAAACATCTGGGCAATCACCTCTGCCATAAACCGCACCATCAATCACCTCCAGGTCATGGCAAAAGGGGATCTGAGCCGAGAAGTAGAAGTCAAACGCAGAAATGAAATCAGCAGCATTCTCATGTCCCTGAAAATGATGGTTGCCAACCTGATCGATGTATTGAAAAACATCAATGAGGCAAGCCTCCAGATGGAGCAATCCTCCTATCAGATTGCCGAGATATCCAATGAAATCTCCGGGGCCAGCCAGGCACAGCAGAAACGGGCTGAAGATGTCTCCTCCGCAACGGCGGAAGTACGCTTGATCTCTGAAACGGTCCTGGAACTGGCTGAGCGAATGCGGTCAATGTCGGTTGAAACGGAACGTGAAGCAGAACAGGGGTTACTGGCGACGCGAGAGAACATCGACCAACTGCGCCTGACCGTTGATGAAGTTAATCGTGCGGCTAAGGAAACAGAAGGACTCAACCGGATCGGTGAGCAGATCCATACCATTATCGAGAGCATCAGCGATATTGCGGACCAGACAAACCTGCTGGCCTTGAACGCTGCAATAGAAGCTGCCAGGGCCGGAGAACAGGGGCGTGGTTTCGCTGTAGTGGCTGACGAGGTTCGCAACCTGGCATCAAGGACCGCCAAGGAGACGGAACAGATCTCCAGGATCATCAATGAACTTTCCGCCCAGGCCAGTCAGAATACCAAGACCATGGAACGGGTGGTTGAGCGAGTAAATGTGACGGAAGAAAAATCGCACGCTACTGCCGCCATTATTGAAAGGATGGTTGCCAGTGTCCGGGAAGTGACCGGCTCAAACCTCAAGATCTCGGAAGTCAGCGAATCGCAGATGACCAGACTGACTGCTCTCCAGCAGAGCCTTGAATCACTATTTTTCACCATTAGCGACAACGGCGCAAAAGTTGGCGTTACCGCAACCATAAGTGCGGACCTCAACAAGTTGACCCATGAGTTCAACAGGCTGCTGTCAGGCTTTACCTTTGACACAACCTCGACAATAACGCCAAACAGCGTTCACGAAGCCCGGCGCAACCCGCGCGCCCAAAATAGCCTGCTGGTAATGCTCAAGAACGATGATCTGCGACAAGCATTAAAAGGGATATCCAGTGATTTCAGCGTCTCCGGGATGCAGCTCCGGCTGCCCGGCAGCGTTCAGGTTGCCTCCGGAAGCAAGGTCGAGCTTGACATCATGACCCCCTTCAAATCTTTGGAGGAATATGACCGGCAGACCCCACTCAGGGTGACGGCACGAGTGGTGTGGATAAGACCGGAGAAGGAGAACACCCTGCTTGGGCTGGAATTTGTGAATCTTTCAAGCTCGCAGACACAACGCATTGAATCATGCTTCCAGCACTTCAACAAAAACCCAAGGTTTCCGTAGCTCCCAAAACGTCGCATAAATGCAATTGGCAGAGATTGTGAGGCGGGCCAAACAGAAAAGCCAAAGACCGGGGCTTTTCTATATGATAGTGGCATCCAGCTACTGCTGGTTCGGAATGATGGTGATCGTCACCCGGCGGTTCATCATCCGACCGGCCTCGGTATCGTTGTCAGCAATCGACTTATTCTCACCGTAACCCACCGTTGCCAGACGGGCCTGGCTGACTTTACGGGCAACCAGGGCCGTCCTGACGGCATCGGCCCGCTTTTCGGAAAGCTTCTGGTTTGCTGCGGCAGTGCCGGTGCTGTCCGTATATCCGGCGATCTGCACCGAGGTCTCCGGGAACCGGTTCAAAACCTTGGCCACTCGGTCAAGTTCATCCTGAGCGCCTCCCTTGATGACTGCAGAGCCAGTGCTGAACATCACGTCAGACTTGAAATTAACGGCCAGCACATCCTGGTCCCGCTGAATCGAAGCCCCTTCCACATTGGACAGCGCCTGACGCATCTCAGCCTCCTGCTTGTCCATGTAATTGCCGATCAGTCCTCCGGAAATACCGCCAACTGCCGCACCGACAGCGGCCCCGATAAGCGTGGAGCTGGTATCCCTGCCGATTGCCTGACCGAGAACCGCGCCGGCTGCGGCACCGGTACCAGTGCCGATCAGAGCGCCCTTCTGGGTTTTGGTCATCGGCTGCGTGGCACAGCCTGCAGTAAGGGTCAACCCGAGTATCAGGATGGCGCAGCGTTTCATGAGCATAATCCTCCTAAAAAAATGATACATCTGGCTAATTTTTATAACACACGCCGTGGTCTGCGCAACATCTAAATATTGGGAAACCTCCTCCTTTCGCCTGGCGAAATTCTCTGTTGCGTTTGATGAGTGTAAAATTTGCCGACAACATTACTGAATATAATTCAATTAATCATAATCGTTCGGAACAGATAAACTGAATGCAATGAATCACAACAACCCCAAATCAAAACCTAGTTAACGAGACATATATTTCGCAATAAACGGACAAAACTCCCCAATATGCTAAGTTGCCAGCCAGCCCTTAATGTCGGCAAACTTTACACTTACTAATATTCACCGCTCTTCACAAACAGCAATTACTTGAAATTTTTAGCATTTTACCAGCGGCACGCCTATTGCTTGCATATTAGAGCTGTTATATTAAGTGACATCAAGGGGGATTTCATGCGGTTATCAAAATTATTAGTGCCTTTATTTGCCTGTGTACTATTATCAATCGGAGGCCTCGCAGGGGCAACTACCATTGATAGCATGGTTGGAGACAAGGACTGTTTCGGCTTAGGCGGCTCTTGCGCTGATGGCACTTTGTGGCAGACTCAACTCGGCGGGGTGTTTGGTTTTCCCAGCAGCTATCAGGACGCAGGTGATCCGGCTTTCACCGATAAATGGGATGCGGATGTGGCGACGACCTACAATCACAGTTACACCCTTGCCGGTTCTGCGCTTAGCGCGGAATTGCAAATTTTAACGGCAGGTATAGCAGATGATCGTGGCCCGTGGAATGTCTTTTTCAATGGAACAAATATTGGCCAGTTTACTACAAATAGTTCCCAAAATGCCTTTCAGGAAGTCAGAACTTTTGTATTCACGGTTCCCGTTAACCTGCTGACCGGTTTCGATACGATCCTGCTTAACATTAACACCCCTGAATTTTCTGACGGATATTCAATCGACTATTCCGAATTACGTATAACAACCAACTCTGAACCAGTTCCAGAACCTGCAACGATTCTGCTCCTTAGTGCCGGGCTCACTGGCCTGGCAATCTGGAAACGAAAAAAACGGGGATAAGCATGCCCTTATAAGCAGTTTCAACTGATCTAAACAATAATTTTAGGGGGAATAGGGATATACTGCTCTTGCCAGTCTAGGCAGGTAAGGTTAAACCTATCCCCCTTTTAATTTATCTAGGTGTCTAACACTACCCAGTTACTCGCCAAGCACACCCATGGTCCATTGCAGGTTTACCAGCGATGACAGATAGTCGCGTTGCGCCTTGGCGAGATTACTCTGGGCCTGCAGCAGGTTCAGCTGCGCGTCATCCACTTCCAGCCTGATCTTGACCCCGTATTCATAACCTTTTTCTGCCATCTGCAACAGCCGTTCTGCCTGACGAACCGTTCCGGAGATGGCTGCCGTGATCTCGGACGACTCGCGCACGGCATTCAAGGCATTGCGGGTCTCTAGGGCAATCGAGTCCCGTAGTTTCGCCTCCTCCAGCTCCTTGGTTCGCAGGTCGCTTCTGGCCTGCTGCACCTTGCCCGAGGTCTTCAGACCGTCGAAGAAGGGGAAGCTCAGATAGACCCCCAGGTTCCAGGCTGCACCATCCTGGTCGCGGCCAAAGGTATCCAGGTGATGCCAGCCGGCGCCGCCTTTCAGATCCAGCCTCGGCTTGTTCTCCGCATCGGCAATGGTCACCAGTTCGCCGTATATTCCTTTGCGGTGGCGAAGGTCGACCAGTTCCGGCCTGCTCCGGTCGGCCGTGGCAAAGGCAACCTCGTACGAAGCGACCTCTACGGCAGCAGGTTCCAGTTTTCCTGCCACATCGACATCCTCAGCGTCGAGGGCCAGCAGGAAGCGCAACCTGTCGCGTGCCGTCCGCACCGTGTTTACCGTGCGGATCACCTCCGGCCGGGCGTTTTCCACGGCAACGTCGGCGGCAAGCACGTCGTAATCAGTGGCCACCCCGGCGCTGAAGCGCTTGTGGGCCTCGTCCTGCAACCGCTGCTTCTGTTCGAGGTTTTGCTGGGCAAGGCGGCTCAGCTCCTTGGCCAGCAGGATATCGTAAAAGGCAAGTGAGACATCGCGCTGGGCTGCCTGCCGATAAAGTCGCAGCTGCTCGTCGGCGGTTTTCAGCCCAACCTCGGCAGCGCGGATCGCGGCCCCGATCTTGCCCCAGGTAAACAGGGCCTGCGAGACCGAGAGATCCACAGTACGGCTGTATTGACGGTCAACCGGGGCGAGCAGTCTGGTGCTGTCGTCTCGCGCAACTGAGGCAGCAGCATCGAGGGAAAAATGCGGCAGTGCTGCGGCCCGCTCCTCGACATACCGCCCCTGGACATAGTTGGCATATTCTCGCGCCTTGAGGATATCGCGATTTTTTTCCAGGGCAATAGCAACGGCCTGATCAAGCGTCACAATGCGGGTTTCGGTGCACAGGACCGGGTCGACCTTGACCAGGGTAAACGAGATACAGAGGGCGATGGCCCATAGTTTCAGATGGCTTTGCATGAGATCCAATCTCCGAAAAATAGTGTCAGGCGATGATTGCCCGCCGCCAGCCGCGAACCGAGTTGATCAACCAGATATCATCGGCCGCATGTAGATCTTCAACAATAATGGTCTGCTCGCTGATCTTTCCCTGTTCCAGGAGCTCCTCGCGCAGCGTTCCTGGCAGCAACCCGGCAGAGAGCGGCGGCGTGACCAGGCGATCGCCGAAGCGCAGCACCAGCGAGTGGTAGGTTCCTTCGGTTAATTCCCCCCGCAAGTTACAGAACAGCAGCTCATCCACATCAGGCCGCTGCTGTCGTGCCCGTTCAAAGCGTTCGCGGCGGTCGGTTTTCAAGTAGAGCAACGGATCAGCAGGATCTACCGCTTCTTCGGCAATGGCGAGCCGCAATGGCCGGCTGTCATTGTCCTCCAGCTGCTGGGATGCTACGGAAAGCTCACCATGGGATGACAGCAAGAGCCGAACTTTACGGGTACCGCTAACCACGGCTGCATGGGCCAACAGCAGATCTCGGGCAGTAGCTGCCATAAAGGGATGCCCAAGCCGACCGGCACTCCAGGCCATGCGGGCCAAATGGCGCTCCAAGCGGTGATAGCAACCGTTTTCCAGGCGTAGCGATTCGATCAAGCCGGGAGCAGGCGCGCTGGTCAGAAATTTCCCCTTTGTAAGGCACTCGGCGTATTCCGCCAGTGGCTCGGCATCCCAGGTGATGCCGCTCCCCACACCCATGGTTGCGGTGTCGGTTTGCCGGTCAAGCAGGAGAGTCCTGATCGCCACGCTAAAGGTTGCTTCCCCTCCCGGCCCCAGGTGACCGATAGCGCCACAATAAACGCCGCGGGCACCCCCCTCTAATGAAGCAATATGCTCCATGGCCCGCCGCTTTGGCGCACCGGTGACCGAACCGCACGGGAACAGAGCCGCCAGCAGCTCTGACAGGCCGACATCGTCACGTAAGCGCGCCGTGACTGTCGAGGTCAGCTGATGCAGGGTTGGATAGCTCTCGCAGGCAAAAAGCTCCCGAACCTCAACCGACCCGGTTTCCGCAATCATGCCCAGATCGTTGCGCAGCAGGTCAACGATCATCAGGTTTTCCGCCTGCTCTTTCTGGCTATGGCAGAGGCGCTCGATCTGCTCCCGGTCTTCTGCCGGGAAGCGACCACGCGGCGCAGTCCCTTTCATCGGCCGAGTAACGATCTTGGCGCCGCGCCTGGCAAAAAAAAGTTCCGGCGATGCCGACAGAACGGCAAAGCGGCCAGTGTCGAGAAAAGCCCCGAACGATGGGCGCTGTGCTGCCAGCAGGTGCCGGTAAAACGCAACAGGATCGCAATCCGCTACACCGGATAACGGAAAGGTATAGTTAATCTGATAGCAGTCTCCCGCAGCAATAAGCCGACGGATGTCCGCCACTGCGTTTGCGTAATCCGACGCCCCCAGACCGGGCTGCAGTTTAGGGGCAATGCCCTCCTGAGCTCCGCTCGCTGCCGGCACTTGGTGGCGCTCCCGAAACAGGGCAAACCAGGCCAGCGGCAATCCCGGTACTGGCGGCACAGCGGGCAATACCGGGTTGATGGCCGACGCAGCTTCATAAGCCAAAAAACCTACGGCATGCAGCCCCTGTTGGGTAGCGGCCTCCAACTCGGCCAACAGCGGCTGAACCTCAGCAGGAAGAGTGGCGACAAAGGTTCCGGCATGACCGGCAAAACGGTATGACGCCGGATATTCACCATCCCCTGTGCTGTCAAGCATTACCAGGGGTTCAACGGTTGGCATGCTCTCCCCGCCACTTCCGCTTCAGCCAGCCGCCAAGATCATCCATGTAGGTGTACATCACCGGCACCACCAGCAGGGTCAGCAGCGTCGAGGTCAACAGGCCGCCGACAACGGCGCGCGCCATCGGGGCCCGACCTTCCCCTCCGGCACCAATGCCGAAGAAGAGCGGCATCATGCCGAAGATCATGGCCAGCGTGGTCATGACGATCGGTCGTAACCTGGTGCGCCCGGCCATAATGACGGCATCGCGGCGCGCCATGCCGTCCCGCTTTTGCAGCACCTTGGCGTAATCCACCAGCAGGATTGCGTTCTTGGTCACCAGCCCCATGAGCATGATCAGGCCGATCAGTGACATGATGTTGACGGTATCGCCGGTAATCTTAAGCATCCCGGCCATGCCGACAATGGAGAGCGGCAGCGACAACATGATGGCAAACGGCTCGAAAAACGACTCGAACTGGGCCGCCAGAATAAGGAAGACAAAGATCACCGCCAGCAGCAGCGACTCCCCCATGTAGCCGAACGATTCAGCCATGTCCTCAGCCTCGCCGGAGAGGTTTACCGAATAGCCGGGAGGCATGTTGATCCGCTTGGCAGCGGCTTCGACATGCTTGACTGCCGTGCCGATCGGCAGCTTGTCGAGATTGGCCGATACCGTAACCTGGCGGGCAAGGTCACGCCGGTTGATCTCTGTCGGAGAGGTTGCAACGCGGGTCGTTACCAGGCTTGCCAGGGGGACAAGCTTGGTCGCACCGCCGCTATCGGGAAGCGAAACCTTGAGGTCCGCTACCTGACCGGGGTTCCTGCGCAACGCTTCCGGCAGCCTGACCCTGACATCAACTGCGTCGCCGTCCTCGTCCTCGTAGGTACTGATCGCTTCGCCCCCGACCAGGCGGCTGAGTGTGCCGACGATATCGTTGGTAGTAACCCCGGCAGAAAGCGCCTTTTCCCGATCCACCCGCAACCGGTATTCGGGGATGTCGTGCTCCAGGGTCACAGCCAGATCGACAATCCCCGGCACCTTGTAGAGCTCCTCCTTAAGCCGCTGCCCCAGTTGTTTCAAGACCTGGAGATCATCACCCTTGAGGTTGACATTGAGGGGCTTCTGGGCGCCGCCGATCTGCCCGACTTCCTCGATGGAAAGGGTAATACCGGCTATCCGCTGGAACCGCTCCCGCACCACCCGCTGCAGTTCGAACTGGTTCCTTTTGCGCTCCTTACGCTCCTTCAGTTTCAGATAAACAAGGCCGTCCCGCACCGTGCCGCTGTCGCCGGCGCCGATGGTGGCGTAGGTGTGGTCAATCTCCGGGATATCTTTGATGCCAGCCAGAATCGCCTGCAACCGACCTTCGGTCTCAGCCATGGACGCATCCGGCGCCGTTTTGAAGGCAACCTGAAACTCCCCCTTGTCCTCCGGAGCCATGAACGATGACTCCAGGGTGCCGAAAATGACGATCCCGCCGACAAAGGCAGCCATAGCGGCAAGCATTACCGTCTTGCGATGATCGAGCGCCCAGCCGATGGCGCCACGGTACTTGTCGGAGGTCAGATCAAACCAGTCGTTGAACAGCTCAAGCCAGCGCGCCAGCCCCTTCCGCTTGCCGTGCAGGTGAATGGAGGGATCGCTCCAGCGCGAGGAGAGCATCGGGTCAAGGGTGAAGGAGACAAAGAGCGAGACCAGCACCGCAAAGGCCACGCTGATGCCGAACTGGTAAAAGAACCTGCCGACGATCCCTTTCATGAACGCCACCGGGATGAAGACCGCGATAATCGACATCGAAGTGGCGAACACCGCCAGTCCAATCTCGGCAGTACCGAAGCGCGACGCCTCCATGTGATCCTTACCCATCTCCAGGTGGCGAACGATGTTCTCCCGCACCACGATGGCATCGTCAATCAGCATGCCGATCGCCAGCGACAGGGCCATTAAAGTCATGACATTAAGGGTCATCCCCATAGCGTTCATGATGATGAAGGCCGAGATTACCGAGATCGGCAGAGTCACGCCGGTAATCACCGTGGAACGCCAGGAGTTGATGAAGCAGAAGACAATCAGGATGGTGAGAATGCCGCCGATAAGCAGGGTTTCCTCCACGTCGGCCAGCGAATCGCGGGTCATGATAGTGCCGTCACGAACCATGGACAGCGATACCCCTGGCGGCAGTTCCTTCTGCACCTTCTGCATCACATTTTTCACGGTATCGACCAGCTCGACCTCATTGCCGCCGGATTGTTTGTAGATATCCAGACCAATTGCCGGACGGCCATTCACCAGGGCCAGCTTCCGCTTTTCTTCGACCCCGTCGTTTACCTGAGCGATCTCGCCCAGCGTAATGGGGCGCCCACCCCGCTGAGCAACCGGCATCAACCGGTAATCACCAGCATTGTCCGGCTTACCGTCGATCCGCATCGGGTATTCTGCGGTTCCCCTGGTCAGCCGCCCCAGCGGGGTATTGGTGTTTTCTGAGCGAATACCACTCACCACGTCATTGACCCCAAGGCCGAGCGAGTCAAGCTTTACCGGATCGAGGTCAACGGTGATCTCCCGCTTCTGCCCGCCAACCATCTCTACCTTGCCGACCCCGGCAACACTCTCGAACCGTTTCTTGATCTTCTTGTCCACCAGCGTTGTCAGCTCCCGGGCAGAGAGCGTGTCGGACTGCACGGCAAGCGCCGCCACCGGCGCGGCATTGAAATCCAGCTTCTGGATGATCGGTTCCTCGATCCCCTGCGGCAGATTGCCACGGATGGAGCCGATCTTGGCCCTCACCTCCTGGGCACAGTCGTTGACCTTCTGCTCCAGCTGGAACTGGACCATGACAGTCGAAACCCCTTCGCGGGAGGTGGAAAAGACATGCTTGACCCCGGCGATCTGGTTGACCGATTCCTCGATCCGCTTGGAGATCTCCCGCTCCACCGTCTCCGGCGAAGCGCCGGGAAAGGTTGTTACCACCGAGATCAGCGGAAACTCGACATTGGGGAACATCTCCACTGCCAGTCGCTTGTAGGAGAAGATTCCCAGGGTTACGAGCGCCAGCATCATGACCGTGGCAAATATGGGACGCTTTATGGAGAGGTCGGAGAGAATCATTCAGTGGTTCCTTGCGTGGTTATTGTTCGCGACAGGCGGCATTACTCCCCGAAAAGCTGGGAAGGTTCAGCCGTACCGGAGGCGAGCCGTGTTAGTATCAGCGTTTTCAACTCTTCCATGGTACTGCAGCCGTTGATCTCTGCCGCTTTGATCCACAGGTTAAGGACGTCGCCTTTTCTGGTGAAGACCGCCGGCAGCTCCGCACCAGCGACCCCGTAGCTGCTATGCAGTTCGTCCCGATGCAGGAATTCCAGATCAGCATCAAGCGATTCCAGGAACTCCTTCCACTCGGCACGGATCGAGAAGTTGCCGTAGGTGATAGCACACAGGTTGCAGGAATAGGTCTCCGGCGAAAAAACCTTATGTGCGATGTCGGTCAGCGTGTTGAAGACACCACTGTCAGCGTTGTAGACAAAAACAAGATACGGTCTCATAACTCCCCCTGTTCACTTCCTCAGGACCAACGCTGCCCCGGCAGCGAGCAGCGCAATGCCGATCAGCCGCTTCGGCTCCATTGGGACCTGCCGTAAGCCGAACAATCCGAAATGATCCAGTAGCACCCCGGTGGCCAGCTGCCCGGCAATAACCCCGGCCATGACCGCCACCGTGCCGATACGTGGCACCACAATAATGGTGAGGGTCACAAAAAAGGCGCCGAAGAGACCGCCGGTCAACTCCCACCATGACGCAGTGGCGATCTCTCTGATCCCGCCACGCCCGGTCAACAGCACAACAGCCAGCAACACCAAAGTCCCGACGCCGAATGATATGAAAGAACTCTCAAAAGCGCCGACCTTCTGCGCCAGCCGGGCATTGATTGACGGCTGGACCGCGACTGCCATCCCGCCGCAAAACATCAGTACCAGCAACCAGTAGCTGCTCATCCTGCCCCCCATTTTAGCCGGTTTATTCAACGCTGTACCTCGCGCCGCCTTTAATTTCGACCGTGTCTCCAGGCCGCAATTTCCGGCCGCGCCTAGTCTCAACCTCGTTGTTGACGATCACGAACCCGTCCTGGATTGCCATTTTCGCCTCGCCGCCGCTAGCGACGGCATTGACTGCCTTAAGAAAACTGTCGAGTTTTAGGTATTCGGTATCAATTTTCATTGCTGTTTCCCTGTTCCGGCAAGAGCCACCTTGTCACCGTCTTTGAGATTGAAAGCCCCGCGCGACACGTATCGGTCGCCGGTCTTGACCCCAGTAACGACCTCGACCAGGTCACCGGTGACGATTCCGGTAACAACCTGACGCAAGCGGGCGCTATCCCCTTCGACCACAAACATGGTACCCTTCTTCGCTGTAGTGTCCCAGGTGGCGAGCGCTTGCCGCGGCACCTGGATGACATTGTTCCGCTTACCGGCAATAATCTTACCCTTGGCAAAAAGCCCACCCTTCAGAATGTCGTTGTTATTGATCACTTCTGCAATCACCTTGAGTGAACGGTCGCTGGAGTTGAGCTCCGGGTTGACGTACATCACTGTGCCGGTAAACAGCTTGCCCGGCAGGGAATCAACGGTAAATTCCAATGGCTGGCCAACCTTGGCCCGTGCCGATTCTGATGAGGGAAGAGTCACTGTCAGGTTGAGCAACCGGTTGTCAACGATGCGGAAGATCGGCTTCCCTGCAGCGGCATCACTTGCCAGATCACCGACATTGACCTCGCGGAGCGCCACAACACCATCCAGCGGTGAGACCACAAGCCCTTTCCCTTGCCGTGCCCTCCCCTGGCGCACCTCTTCCTCCGCCGCACGTATCTGGGCCTTGGCAGCATCTATCCGTGCTTTCGCAGCGTCAGACTCGGTAGTGGCATCGTCTACCGCTTGTTGGGTGGCAAGTCCCGACTCCTTGAGTTTCCTGATTCTCGCCAGCTCGCGGTCTGCCCTGCTTACAGCCACCTGGGCCTGGGCCAATCCGGCTTTTGCCGATTCAACGTTGGCCTCGCTACGCTTTACCATCGCCTCAGTCTCTGCCACATCGATCCTGGCCAACGGTTGACCCTTTCTCACCCGCACCCATTCGGTAACAAAGACCTGCTTTACCAGACCAGGGATCTGGGTCTTCACATCGGCATAGAATTTCGGTTCGAGACTGCCGGTCACTTCAATCCCTTCAACCAGGGTCGTTGGTGCGATGGTGCCTGCCTCCACAGCAACCGGCGGCTTCTGCACCCCTTCCTTGCGGGCTTCACCGTTGCCGGAGCAAGCGGTCAGCGTAGCAAGGGAGAGAGCTACTACAACAGGTATGACATATCTATTCATGGGCAACTCCCTGCGAGATCCCGTCAATGACAAGATCAAGTATTCTTTTGGCTCCATTCCGGTCAATCCTGGGATTTGACCGACACAGTTGTTCTTCCATAGAGACATTCAAGCAGCCGACGATCGCCCAAGTCATGTCGGACGGGTCGCCGGAGCGAAACTCGCCACTCGCCATGCCGTCAACAACAACGC